>CAKMMH010000126.1 GCA_927798255.1 uncultured bacterium
AAAAATGAAAAAGTATTAAACTAAAAATTGAAATAAAATATAAGAATTTAATCTTTAAATTTTTTGAATGAGTTATGTAGTCTTTTGTTAAAATGTTTAAAGTATAAATTACAAAAATGGTTGAAAATAGTAATAAATAAACTGAAATTCTGTTATAGGTTCTTACTTCTGTAAAACCACAAAGCGAGATAAATGTAGCAAGTCCGGCGCTACAGCCTAGGAAAAATCCAAAGAAATTTAGAGAAGATAAAAATCTTATAAATCCTTTGTTACTAACATCTTCTTTGTTTTCAAATTTTTTGCAAAGCCCATCTAAAATAAGTAAGGCAATTAAAAATAAAAAACCAACTAAGGCGATTATTCCTAAATAATTAGTTAGTGCTTCTCCTTTAAAAAAATTATCTGATTTATATCGGTCTACAAGCCATGAAAAAACATGATCTCCTGTTTGGAATTTTGGCATAAATAAATGTACGAACATTAACCCGTAATAAAAAGCTTCAAATGGCCTACGACTAGAACTTTTTGATGCATCATTAATAAGACTATTTAAGATAGAAGGATATAAATTAGATAATAAAAAAGCTATAAGTAATAATAGGATAATTATTCCTCTTAGCGTAGCTAAGCGTCTATTTTTAAAAAAAGAAATAAATATACTAATAACAATAAATCCACATCCAAAATATGCGTAAAAAATATCAGCGCTACCGATTAGAAAACAAAAAAAAGTAATTAATGCATATTGGGTTAATTTTTCTTTAAGATCAACATATTTCTTATTAAACTTGTTATCAATTCCTATTAAATAGCAAAAATAAAGAATAAGAGGGGCAACAAAATACGATGAAGCAGTTATGTGTATTACTGAACGTAAAAAGTGATATTGTGAAAATGTAAATATAATTCCTCCTAGAATGCAAAGAGATGGAAGAATAGATAGTTTTCTTGCAACAAAATAAAAGGCATAAAAAGCAAAGATAAAAGTACATATATAATAAAAGTTATTAACAAGGATTACATTATCAGTAAAAAATCCAAAAAATCTGAAAAATCCATAATAAAATGCCATTAGCATAGGAAAATTATATCTTTTAGTACCAAAGGGGGCTTGCATATCTTCCATATTCCAAAAGCTGTGACCATCAATGGCGTTTTTGGCAACAGACAGAAAGTGCAAATCATCTTCTCCACTAAAAGAAAGAGGGACTTTAAAGAAATTCCAATTAAAACCATATGAAAATTCTATTAAACAAGTAATAATAAAAGCTCCAATTGATATTTTAATGATATTTTTTAAATTAAAAATTTTATCTTTTAGTGAATATAAAATATAAAAAATACTTATTAATAATAGTGAGTAAAGAAAAGATAGCAGAATGTAACAGGTTATGTTTATTAAAGGAAAGTTATCAAATAATTTTAATATGCTAATTTTTTCTATATTACTATTGGTGTAGATTGCAATATTTATATTTTTCAAAGTTTTTTGATTATTAGATGTAATATTTTTTAAAATATTATCATATGTAAATATTAAATTATTTTCGTTTGTCAAAGGCAAGATAGTTAACAAGCTAGTATTAGAATTGTTATTAAAAATTATTTCTTTAAAATTTTTATCAAAGAGTTTTATAAAAACATCTTTATCTTTTGAATTATTATTAATAAGTTTTATACGTATTTCTAAACCTTGTTTCTGTATTATAGAATTGATGTTAAATACAAACACTTGCTTTATATTAGGAAGTTTTGCTAATTTTAAATTAGAGTCGTTAAGAGAAAAATCTTTTAATTCATTTGAGGAAATATCATAGATTACTTTATTTTTAGAAAGATTTGCTAGAGGGTTATTCTTTAAAAAAAGAGAAAAGCAAAAAATGAATATTAGAAAAAAAATAGTTAGGATTGAAGCGCAAAAATTTTTATTTAAAAAAGTCATAAAATCCCTTGATGAAAAAAGAGTATATTTGTTAATAAGTTAGGTAAAATAAATGATATAGATTCTAGGTAATAATTCAAGCAGATAAAGGATGATAAAAAATTTTTAGAATAAATATTAAAAAAGTTTTGACATACATTTAGAGTCTTGTTAAAACATAAATTGTGCTTGGTGGTAGCCTGCTCGCATGTGTAAAGACTTTGTCAACCATCATTTGATAATATAACCTTTTGAAAGAATATTATCACCAAACAGATTACATGCGCATTTTAACGATAATATCTTTCTTTTTAAGAAGGATTATATTATGAAAAACATTCAATTTTTTCAATTACAAGCCAAAAATCTGTTCTGTGATTATAAGCTAGACTTCATGCAAGATGATAAGAATTACATTTGTTCACCGCATTTTTTGATATTAATGCTGTGATAAGTGCATTTGATATCGATGTAAATGATTTTTCTTTGATGAAAGCTTAGCATGTTATTGCAAAAATAGTCGGGCTAAATTCTTAGAATGAATTAATTCATTTGTCAGATTCTTATTTAACATCGAAAAAAGTTGTCTTGGAAACGTTAAACTTTTTAATTAAACACAAGAGCACTTCTTTGATATTATCCAAGTAATACAAATAATATTTTAGTTTTTGGAAAACCTCTTTTGCAATATAGTCACAAAGAATCAAAGATAAAAATTACTATGTTACGCAAAATGCTTTTTTCTTTCTTGGTACTATAAGGGAGAACTTAATTTATGGATTAGATAAAGATATAGATGACGCAAAATTAATAAGCATCTAGGTTACAGTTCTTAAAAAACTTCTATAACTTGTTTTTTTTAAAGTTATAGAAGTTTTTTTCTTCTACCGACTAAGATACCGGCTAAGATGATTAGCTAAGCGTCTGAAAAATAAAAATATTATTCAAGTAGTTATCTCTTAGAAGGATATTGAAATTTAAAAAATGTAAATCCTCTCTCATTTGTAATATTTTTGTTACAACTGTCAAAATTTAGTCTTAAATAGAATCTTTTTTGTCAAAATGTACTCTTAAAAATAAGTGGAAAGTCAAAATTTTTACATACTATGACTTTCTAGAATTACATTTTAAAAATTATACATTAGGTTTTTAGTCAAGGATTAGACTTAAGAAAGGATTGTTACATGGAGTTACAAAATAATAATATAGTAAATGAATTTCCTAATTTTGAGGGAATAATTAGTAGTTGTAAAGAAATGCAAAGCATTTTTGAAATTATAAAAAAAGTTTCAAAAACAGATACAACGATTTTGGTTTTAGGTGAATCAGGAACCGGAAAAGAGCTTATCGCAAAAGCAATTCATACATTAAGCAAAAGACAAGGACGTCTTGTTCCCGTAAACTGCGCAGCAATTCCGGAAGAGATTTTAGAAAGTGAACTTTTTGGTCATGAAAAAGGAGCCTTCACAGGCGCTATTAATAAAAAGCAAGGACGCTTCGAACTTGCAGATAATGGTACAATTTTCTTAGATGAAATTGGAGAAATGAGCACAAAACTTCAAGCAAAACTTTTAAGAGTGTTGCAAGACGGGAAAATTGACCCAGTAGGCGCAACAAAATCAATAGATGTTAATGTAAGAGTTGTCGCAGCAACAAATAAAGATTTAAAAGAATTAGTAAAGATAGGAAAATTTAGAGAAGATTTATATTATAGACTTCAAGTTGTTCCTATTGAGCTTCCTCCTTTAAGAGCAAGACAAAACGATATTTCAATTTTATCTAAATATTTTATTTCATATTTTGCACAAAAATTTCAAAAAGAAATCAAGTTAAATGAAAACGTGTTAAACGCATTAAATGCTTACAATTGGCCAGGAAATGTTAGAGAACTTGAAAACTTATCTGAAAGATTAGTAGTCTTATCCGATAGTAATGAGATAAACACAAGTGATCTTCCAAGTTATATATTTAATGGTGATAATCAAATTTCAAATTCAAATGAATATATTTTAAAGGAAATTCCAGAAGATGGTATCGATTTTAATAGTTACATTTCAAAAATAGAAGATAATTTAATTGAAAGCGCACTAAGACGTACTAATGGAAATAAAAAAGCTGCTGCCGAGCTGTTAAAACTTAATAGAACTACACTTGTTGAGAAAATTAAAAAGAAAAATTTACTTTGTAATTCAATAATAAAAGAAGAAATAAGTGATATTCGTCCTAACTTTGGTGCAAATTTTGGCACAAATCTTGATAGTAATAATGTGGGGTTCTCTAGAACTTTTCAAAATTTGTAAGAATTTAAAAGTAACTTATGAAAATTAAAAGATTTTTTACAATAGCTGCAGTATTAAACTTAATCTGTGTATCCAATTCTTTGGCAGAACATCCGATAAATGTTCAAAAAAATGCCATTAATAAAGAATACTATAAGGCTATGGTATCTTTTGAAAGGCTTCCAAGACAAAAATTAAACAAAGAAGTTTTGCTTTCTGCAGCACAAAGTGCTTGGGCACTTAGTCTTCCAGATACTGCTATAGAGCTATTTGATAAAATTTTAGATGACAAGAATATCTCTAATAAAGAGAGAGCAAAAATATATTTATACAAAGGTATAATAGATTTTCAGGAAGGAAAGTATTCAATTTCTCAAATTTTTGCAAAAAAAGCGTTAAGTTTTTCAAATGATATTTCAGAATCATTAAAATCTGCAGCTTTAAAACTTTTAGGAGATTCATATTTTAAATTAAAATTATATGGTGAAGCTAAAAGAGAATATATAGAAGCATTAAAATATGCTGATAATAACCAACAGCCATCAATTTATTTACAAAAAGGAATGGCAGAATTTTATCTTGGAAGTTTTGATGAAGCACAAAAAGATCTTCAAAAAGTTTCTATGGACAACGAAGATGCACCTCTTGCTATAAAGTTACTTATGAAGATTTTACTTGAAAAGAAAGATTATCAAAAATTAAAAAAATGGATTGAAGTGTTAAATATCGAGTTTCCAGATGAATTTATAGATAGTTGGATAGATTATGCAAAAGTTAAAGTGGCAATTTCTGAAGATAATAAAAGAGAAGCTTTAAAAGTTTTAGAATTTGCTAAAGATAAATATCCAGAATCAGATTCTTGGATAAATTTAGCAAGAGCATCACTTGAAACTTATTTATGGAATAAAGGTGTTAAAAATTAATGTTAAATGAATGTAATGATAACAATATTCAAAAAGAGTTTGTTAACAACTCACCCGAGGTTTTTCTTAAACATTCGTTTAGTAATTTTATATCTTCTGCAAAAAAACTAGAAAAAAATTATGATTTATTAAAACAAGAAGTCGTTAAGTTAAAAGAAGAATTAAAACAAAAAGATTTAGAAATTAAACGAAAAGAAAACTTAGCGACAATTGGTCAAACAGCTTCTGCTATTGCGCATGAAATTAGAAATCCATTAGGTGCGATGAAGCTTTTTATTTCAATCTTAAAATCCGATTTAAAAGAAAATTTTCAAGTTCAAGATACATTAAAACAAATTGATATTTCTCTATCAAGTTTAGATAATGTTGTTTCAAGTGTTC
>CAKMMH010000127.1 GCA_927798255.1 uncultured bacterium
ATAGCGCTAAAGTTAAGTAACATATAAGTAAATCCTTTTTACTTTAAGAAATACTTAAAGCATTTTTAAAATATTATAACTTTTATTTATTATACATTCTTTTTAATTATGAAAAAATACAAAATTATTCTAACCATATTTTTAGCTTTTACTTCTTTTATAGTAACTACATGCTCGCTATCTTTTGCAAGAGAATCAATTGATGGATATGACATAAAAGCTCCCAATATTGATGAAAATGATATTTCTAAAAATTTTAACGACAATAAAAATACATTAGTTAAAGATAATCAAAATGAAAATAATCAAAATGAAGCTCGCGAAATATTAGAAATAGTAGAAGATGATACAGATAAAGCAAAAGATAAAAATTTAGATAAAAGCGAAGCTGATGATACTTTAATTAATGATAATAATAAAAAAAATGAAATCGCTATTGAAGTTAATGATATCAAAGAAAACATTAATAAAGAAAATTCAAATGAACAAAATGAAGAGATAACAGTTGAAGAGTTATCAGATGAGGAGATTTCAAATGAGAAAGAAAAATCGATAAAAATCAACGATATTAATGATGGAGATAAAGATGAAGTTAACAAGAAGGAGTCTAAAAAGATAGATAATAATACCGATAATGATGATACAAACGATACTGATAACGAAAAGAATGAAGATAATATAGATGATATAAATATTACCAATTTAACTTCAAGCGAAATCAAAGCTCTTGGAGTTAAAGTTAGAAATACTAAAGGTGACGAACAAAGGCGTATGTTAAAAGCACTAAAAAAATTAGGGAAAAAAGCTAGCCCAGCGACAAATGAAATCATAGCCTCTCTTCATGAAAAAAAGACAGCAAATGAAGCTGTTGATATCTTAATTAACATTGGGACTGAAACTGCTATTTTAGGACTAACAAAAATAATCTCTAATTCATCAAATCTTGATCTTAGTAATTATATATTACAAAATATTGCAAAACTTGGCCCTACTGCTGAATTAGCGACAGAAGATCTAATAGCAAACTTCCAAAATGAAAAATTAAAGGAGAGTATTCTAAATGCGCTCGGCGATATTCAAGGCAAACGTGCATTTTATGAACTTAAGGAAATATTAAAAAGCTATACGGAATCAGATAAAATTAAAATTTTAGCGCTTAAGAATTTATTAAAATTTAATGAAGCTAAAAATGAGTTACCTCTTCTTAGAAGATTATATAGGCAAAACATTCCATCAGATTTTTCTGATGAGCTTGCTAAAATTATTCCAGAGCTTGAAAATTAATAATAAATTAATATCTATTTATAATAACATTTATTAATCCTGAAGCTTTTGGAGCATTCTTTATTCTATTTTTTGCTCTAAGGGTAATTCTTTTGTATTTTTCGTATAGATGTTTATAATTAAGTTTTTTATAAATATCAGTTACGCTATCGTAAAGCTCTATTGATTTATCTTCTTTTAATGCAAGTTTGTAAATTTCTAAAGCTTTTTTATATAATTTCTTATCTTTATATATATCAGCAAGAATATTTAGTATGTCGATATTATATGTTTTAAGTGCCACATCATTTAAGAGTTTTCTAATTACAAGCTTTTTCTTACCTTGCTTAAGTAATATATTATAATATTTAGCTTTATATGTAGCATTATTATTACTACTAGCAAGTGCTAATTTAATATATTTTTTAGCATTTGGAAAATCATTTTTTTCTAGGTATATATTAGAAAGCATATCGTAGCTTTCTGATGTACTAGGTGAAAATTCAATATTTTTCTTTAATTCTTTTATAGCATTATCATAATCTTCCATGTTATATGCATCATAACACTTTAACAATTGAGTTCTTTGATTATCAGGAAATAATTTTTCTATAGTTTTTATTACTGCTCTTCTAATCTTAGCGTAATCTGCAATTTTTAAGTAAGCAATATAAAGCTCTAAATTTTTGCTATCTTTCTTCATTGCATCATTTAAATAATCATTAGCGATTTCTAAAGGATGTTTTTTATAATTATCTTTAATATAGTCGATAGCCACTTTATTAGATGCTAAATCGGCTAAGATAATTGATATATATTTCATATTATCAATTGTATTATCATTAACTTTAAACAATCTATCTATAAATGTTATTAGCAAATCATTATATCTTCCTTTTTTATTTTTAATTTTATTTAAAAACATATTAAAAGATTCAATATCTAAAATATTATAATTTATTGATTCTATAATATTATTAAGTGATTTCATTTCGTATTTTTTATATTCTTTCGTTTCACTTGCTAGATGGTTATAACTTTTAGCAAGTAATCTATAAACAACGTGATTTTTATAATTATTATTTAGCGTGTATTCATATAGGGAAACACTATCTTTCCATGCAAAAAGGTAAGGTATTCCAAAATATAAATTTATAATTATTAAAATTGAAACTAATGGCTTTAAAAGTTTTTTATTAATAGAGAATAAAAATAAAACCACACCGAATTTTGGTATATAACACCACCTATCAGCAATTGCCTGAATGCCAATTTGTGAAATTTGAAGATAAGGTAAAATTGTAAAAAAGAAAAAGAATAAAGAAAATATAAATAATGGATTTTACTATCTATAAATATAGGAAAAAATAATAAAAAATAAAATTAAAAAAATAAAAATTATCCCTTTTAAATTTGATATCGTATCGTATGGATGATCGTACATTATTGACAAATCACTAGGAAAAAACACTCGTCTTATATAACTTAAAACATAAAATGAAGCGTTATATATTTTTTTAATAATCGACAAATCTTTATAATTATAAATTGCTCCCCACTTTGTTTGAGTTACAATTCCTGCATAAACCGTAATAATTGAAAGAATTATAAAAGGAATTTTTTCTAGAAATAATTTTATCGAAATCTTTATAGTTAATTTTTCTTTTTTATTACTATATGTAGAAAAATTATATAAATAATCTATTAAGAACATAACAAACGTAAAAAATACTATTGAAGATTTAACAAGCGCACCTAATAGCATTGAAATAAATGTAAAAAACAAAAATTTTTTATTTTTATTTTCTTTGTATATTAAATAAAAAAGCATGGTTAAGAAAAAATAGAATCCGTTTAAAAGATCCTTTCTTGATGAAACCCAAACAACAGGTTCAATATTTAATGCAAGAATTGAGAAAAAAAGTGAAACAAAAAATGACTTTAATCTATTTTTTAGGATTAAGTTTGTGCATAAAAAAACAAGATAAGCATTTATAATATGAATAATTAAATTATGAATATGAAATATGATAGCTTCTCCATTTCCTATATAATAATCTAGCATATATGATAACCATAACAATGGAGAGTAATGTCCAAAATAGGTTGTTGTAAATGCCCATTTAATATTTTCAAGAGAAATCGATTGAACTTTTACGTTATGTCCGACATATATATAGTCATCAAGATTTATAAAGTTATTACTTATTCCGCATGAATATATAAGTGCATTAATCGCAAACAGAACCAAGAATATTACTAACTTATTTCTCATTTATTACCTACTTAACCATACAAAGCCTATAGCAGTGTTATTAAACATAAATAACCCACTATAAGGATACTATATTATATATAGCTTAGGAAATATGTGATTTTTAAGTATAAAATATCATCAAATAACTTAACATACTGTTATTATTAGAAAATTCTTAAATCCATAATTTGCATAAATTATTCAGCATGTTATATTAAAACGTAGTTTGTATTTTTTATTAAAAATCGGAATTTATTTTTTCAAGATCCAAGAATGTCTTAAATTTTAAGAATTGTTTTTAATAAAAAATAAATTTTAATTAGTTTTTTAATTTATAATTTTCAAAAAATTATAAATTAATATTTTTTCAACCTTAGCTTTAAATAATTATAAAGGTGATTTATGAAACATGTCTGTTACAAATCGTTAAAGAATCTTTTAACGACTCTTTCTTTATTAGTAGCATTAATTGCGATTCAGAGTTCTTCTGCTCTTGCAAGTAATGAGCAATCATTCTCTGGTTCTGACAGAGAGCTATTTCACTTATTACAAGAAAAATTACTTGCAAGTGAGCCTAGTGTTACATCGAGTGCTCCGTGCCCAAAAGGAACTGGATACTTTCCTCATTGCTATAATGTTTTAAATAGAGGAATATACGTAGGGATGGGTGTTAGCACCGACGGTACAAATACTGCGCGTCCTACTCTTACAAAGTTTTGTCAACTTTTAGGGTATGATACTTTTAAACCAGGTTCTGGAAAATATAGTACATATTCAAGTTACAATGATGAGCTTATTGTAAAGCTTAATCCTAGTAACGGCAAATGGGAAAAAGCATCAACTAATGCTTTCTGGACTGGATTTACTTGCATAAATACCACTTCAACAGATACTTCTTCTTCTGATATCTCTAATACAAACTGTAATGATACTAGAGATAACGATGACGACGGATATGTTGATAGCCAAGATGCAGGTTGCCAAGGTGATTGTGGTATAACTTATTACTGCGGTGACAGCACAACTGATGGTACCATGTCAGATGGGAATGAGAAAGCACAAGAAGTTACCTATACCTCAGTTTATAACGTAACAAACGATGGTGACGTTACACTTGAAATGTTAAATGATGATGTTTCATTCGTATTAAAAAGAGTAGAAGACGGAAAGGCTGTTGTTATTGGTATGTGTAACGAATGGGTTGATGAAGTTGGTACTAATTTAGCCCCAGTTCCTACAAACCTTACAGCTGCTAAGAGTATTACTAAAAACGGTGCTATAAATGCTGCGGTTGTATATGACAGAGATGGAAATCAACAAATTTTCTTTCCAGTAGATGGAAGCATTACTTGTCCACAAGCTGCAAGAAGTGACACAGCAGCTGGAAAAGCAACCATTGCTCAAAGAACCGTTAAGGTTAAAAAAGGTGATACTATTTATATAAATACAAGACATGAGAAAAATCCTGCAGAAAGAGAACATAATGGTATTTCATTTAGAAAAACTTGTTCAACTTCACCTTGCGATGAAAATAAAGCTTATACATCTTCTGAAACTGATAACGAAAAAGAATATTATAAGCAAGGTACTACAAGCTATACTAAGAACGGTAAAACTACTCAAGTTACTGATGAATGCGTTAACACTCAAAGATTAGCTGAATATTATGCTACGACTACACCTAAGTTTGATTCTAATGACAAGCCTATTGAAGGTCGTGGATTAGTATATTACAACTGTCCATATGGTTGTTATGAAGGAGCTTGTAAGCATGAATGTGAAACAAATGATGATTGTACAAATTCTGCAAAACCTGTTTGTAACCCATCAAGCTTAACTTGCGAAGCTTGTCCAAGTGGTAAAATTTACAACACAGCCACCAAGACTTGTACAGAGTGTATAACAAATGCAAACTGTCCTTCAAGCA
>CAKMMH010000128.1 GCA_927798255.1 uncultured bacterium
TGGAAATACATACATCATCGATTAAACTAATTTCATATCCTAATCCCTTAGTTAAGTCATTATCAGCATTTACAGTGTAACATTTACAGTGCAACTTATATTTTTACTATTAACCATATAGTGATTATGTGTCATACACACAACCTTTTACGTATTAAATATCAAAGAAAAACCTATTATTGTCTAACCTTTCATATTAGTATTTCTGCTTCATATTTTCAGAATAAAAATTGGATATTTATCATATAAATTCTGATAAATAACTAATTGTAAAAAATTATAAATATATTAATATTCATCATAAATTCTTTAAATCTTGACTTATCAAATGAAACAAATTAGATTATTTTACATGCCTGGATGGTGGAATTGGTAGACACGTTGGATTCAAAATCCAATGCTAGTAATAGCATGAGGGTTCGACCCCCTCTCTAGGCAATTTAATATTCCAATTTTTCAATATTATATCCGTTGATTTAATATAAATTAAAGAATTTCCCTACTTTGAAGTGCAGCGTACATATTTATTTCAAAAAATGGTTGATTAATTCTCAATTCTTTAAATTTTTTACGTGATACTTCATCTATATGTTCAGCAATCGAGTTTAAGTCAACCCCTTTAGATTCCATATACCCAATAAGAAGCTCAATGCGCCCTACATCATCTTCACTCTTACTTTTATCCATAATATCCATATACTTTAATGTCAATTCAGTAAAAAACTTTAATGAATCATCTGTATATCTGTTTTCATCTTTTGTAAGAATATGAGTTACCATAATATCAATTAGATTCTCTGCCTTTTGAAATTTTTTATCTTCTAAATTAGTCTTTATTCCTTTTTGGCACTTATCTCTTAATTTTTCATCCGATAATTTTGTTTTAAATTCATTTTCTTTGTCAGGCTGAATTATAGTAACCAATTTTATTACAAAGTTTACATAATCTACAAAATCTAAATCAAAAGTATTAGAATTCATATTCAAATACCTGTTTATAACTTTTGGTACCCAATCAAAAGGTCCCGTCATGATCTATCCTCTATCTTAAGAAATGCACTTAAATTCGTTATAATTTGTACTTCAATTTAGTATCATTATTATCAATACAAAAAACGTAAAGAACCGCATTTTTTATAAATATTACAGCTATTTAAAAAATTCTAAATTTTGTTATAATAAAAATTTATGAGTTATATAAATAGAAATATATTTAATAATTTTAATAAATTAGTTAATTTTCCCATATTAAACGGTTTCATTATTGGTATCTTAAGTCTTTTATTATTAAATCCAAACTTCGAAATCATAAATATCACTTTAAATTTTAAATTGTTAACTATTATTTCAGCGTTTTTAATTTTACTTCTTACATACGGACTTATTAAATCTAAGGGAAAGTTTTCAAGTATTGGTATTGGTCTATCTTTAATAATTTTATTTTTTTCAAACACATTAAATAATACCTATTCCCTACTTCACGGACCAATAATTAAAGGTGAAATCTTACTATTTTTTCTAATATTTTTTGTCTTACTTATTAACAATAAACAAAAGTATATTTATAAAATTTTATTACTATCTCCTATTATTCTTGCTGCGATTTTCTTATTTGAATCAAAACAAAATTTGGTTTGGTCAGATGATAACCCAACATTTTCATATAGGCTTGAAGCATTAAAAAGATTTTTTCCAAATATCCCATTTTACTTTACAGGTTGGAACTCAGGACTTGATGCAAGAGATTTTTTTGCAACAGGTGCGCTAAATATTTTCTTTTTAGCCTATCCTATTATTAAAATTTTAAATATAACTAAACACTACAATATTATTTTAATATACCTTCTTTTTATTTTACTTCCCCTTTTTAACATATTAGCAGCAAAAATTCTTAAAAAAGACTTTAAATTTATTGCAATAGTTTCTGTATTAAGCGTAACAAACTCACTTTTTTGGTATCGTTGGGCCTTAAAATACGGGACACTTGGATTTATAACAAGCACAAGTTTGGCTCCTTTAGTATTTGTACTAGCAAGTAAACTTTTAAGTAAAAATGAAAATTTATCTAAAAATGAAGCAATACTTTTGGTAGTCACCACTTCACTTCTTCTTCTTTGGAGTGCCGCAGGACTTATTTTTATCCCTTGTATTCTATTAGGTATTATATTTTTAAATAGGCTGCTTAAGAAAAAATATGTTTGTAAAATAATTTTAAGCCTAATGCTTATAAATATTCCTTGGATTATTATTTTCTTTTCAGCATCAAATGTAGGAAATTTTATAAAAGCTGAAAAAAGTACTGAATTAGTAAACATAGAAACAAAAATCAATTCTCATAACAATCAATTAACAAATAACTTAAAAATTGAAGGAGAAAAGACTTTTAAAACAAAAGCTACAAGTATTACCTTATCTAAATCTTTAAAAATCTTAAGAGAAACTCTAATAGGTGTAAATCCAATAATATATTTGTTTGTTCTAACTGGAATCTTTTTATTACCCAATACTTATAAAAACACATTTATATTAACATTTATTTGGCTTTTATTTTTAGGAACTGCTTATAGTCAAGTCAAGCCTCAAATGGAATTAGATAGAATGCTAATAGTATTAAGTATTCTAAGTATTATTCCTTGTGCTTTTAGCTTAGAAGAGCTTACAAAGCTTAGCTTTAATAAGTATACATGTTTATTAAATGCTTTAATACTATCCTTTATTTTTACAGGGATATTATCAACTGGAAGTATATTAAAAAATCGCACAGTTGAAGTTTATTACAGACAAAATGATAGTATAAAAAATCTAATAAACTTTCTTAAAAATTATGAAAGTAAAGGAAGGATACTATTTTCAGGATTCGTTCTCCACGATTTTGGAGGTGGTCATATAGCGCCTCTTCCCTTTATGACAGGAAAACAACTTATAGCTTCTAGTCCTTTTCATAATGTATGGAAATACACAGAGGTCATACCTAAAGAATTCTTAAGAGAAGACTATAAAATTGAAAACTACTTAAAACTTCAAAATGTTGAATTAGTAATCGCACATGAAAAATACTGGAGAGATTACTTTTTAAATAATATTAATTTTGAAGAAATTTATAAATTTAATAACTATAAAATATTTAAATATAAAAATTTTTCAGATTCGTATATTTTAACAGGTAAAATTAAGAATATTGAAATTTTGGATAATAAAATTAACCTTACCCCATTATCAAAGGATATAGTCTTAAAATTTAATTACTTCCCTTTTTTAAAAACAAATAATTGTAAGATTTCTAATGAAAGCGTTTCTGAATCAATTAATTTTATTAAACTTTCTGATTGCGATATTGGTAAAGCAACAACTATTAAAGCTAAAAATGCATTTTTAAGAGTATTTAAAAAATGAAAAATATCACTTTACTAAAACTTCTTAAATTTATTTTTTTAATAATCTTTGTTGGGTTATGTATTATTACATTCAAGACTAATTTATCTGATAGCTCTTTAGAATTTCTTTCCAAATTAAATTTAATTAACGATAATTCATTCACTAATTTAATTGATTATTCTTCAAATTCATATTACAAATGGAAATTTAATACCTACATATTTGGAATATCTAAATATTTATCCTCCTCATTTTCTTTGAATTTTAATACTGTCATTTATTATGTATGCTTAATATTCTTCTTTATTTTTAATACATACTTAACTAAGTGTATTAATCAAAAAATTTCAACATTAGCAGCAAGTATTATATCATTAAATTTCTTAATATTATTAATATTACTTTTTGGAAACAAAACATATGTAATATCAAGTATCACATTCTTACCTTTTTTTCTTTTTTCATTAATAAATGTAAATAAAGAAAACAAAAATACATTATTAAGTACTTTAGTATATCTTTTATCTCTTGTTTTTTTAATAAAATCATCAAATCATTTTTCTTTTTTATTCATAATCTTTTCTTTTGTAATTATTTCATTTTTAAAACCTGAAAAAGTAAAATTTTCAAAGTTACATATAATTCTTTTAATAATTGCTATTACCTCATCGTTATTTTATATAACATTTAAGATTCCATATGTTGATTCTTTTGATTATCCTTGGTACGCAAGAGTGGTGCAAGATGATGGACTTCCAGGTGTTATTAGGCCACTACTAAATGAAAGTGCATTAATTTCATATGTTGATGAAATTTCAGAAAAACATCTTTATTTACCGGTAGTATCATTTATTTCTATATACATTTTATTTATTATTATGCACTCATTTAGCTCAGAAAATTTGAAAAATAAATACTTATCATATTTTCTTTTATTTTTTATTATATCATTTCTGTGTGAATTCTATTTATCACCTAGTTTATCTTTAATTTTATTTTTTATAACTATATGGAGAACGATACCTAGTATTTTGTCATTTTCATTCTATCCGATATTTTTATTTTTAATGTTATTTTCATTCTATATCTTTATTACACAAAATATTAAAAATTTTATATTTTTATTCATTCTAAATGTTGTACTTGGAATCAATGTGATCTCATCAAATTATAAACCAGTTTTAATAAAAGATGATGCAATAAAATTTATGAAGAACACTATTAAGAATAATTACTTAAATTCGCAGCATAAAAACATAATTTTATCTCCTAGCGCATCTGTTATAAAATTATACGGATATAATTACTTAATTAATAAGGATAATTATTTAAATAAAAATATTTATAGGAATATAAAAGTATTAAGCCCAACTCTTACATCTAATTATGGTGAAAATTCTCTAAATCAAATTTTAAATAAAAATAACAATAAACGATATACTACATTACTTGGTAAACAAATCGGGAAAGAATGGATCAAGATTTCTACAAAAGAAAAAAATAATATTTTAGGAATAATGCTTGATGTCGGAAATTTTAAAACTGATTTTCCAACATCAATTTTAGTAAAAACTTGCGATGATGATAAGGAAACCTCAATTAAAGAAATTAATAACCTTGGAAATATCGAATTTACTCCGAGTAATCTGCCATACTTTGGTGGACAAAATATTATAACAATCTTATTTGATGAGATGATAAATACAAGCTGTATTAAAATTCTTCAAACTGGAATAAATGACAATTTTGAATGGTCAATTTCACAAATTAAATTTATACTTCCTGAAAAAGCTAGAAAAAATAAGGCATGATTACTAAAAAGTGCTCATAATTCCCTTGTTAAATTATTTTTAACGTACCTAGTTTTTATACTATGCATTTTCATGATAGACATTTTAATTTTAAATAGAAATTTACTAGAATAACTTTTTTAACCTATTATTTTTTAGGTCTCTTAAAAGATGACACAGCACCTCTAAAGAAAAGCATAGAAAAAATATTTAATTTATAC
>CAKMMH010000129.1 GCA_927798255.1 uncultured bacterium
CTGAAAACATATAGATGTTTTTAATATAAAAATCCCTAAAAATTATAAAGTTTATAAAAGATAAAAAAAAGTCGCGCTTTGATTAAAACGCGGCTCTTATGTGCTCGGAAACAAACCTTCGATTGGTCTAGAAAGCATCTGTGATACCATCTGTAAGTTGTTCGATGCCATCTCCTTGCGACGATGTATCTAGGATTTGCTTAATCTTCTCTATTAGATTTAAGTTCTGTTTTATCATCGCTATTTCGCTATCAAAGTTTTTAAGCTTACTTTCCTCCCTTTTTATAAGTTCATCAATCTGTCTCATGTTATCGAGAATTAGAAGTTTCAAAATGGAATCCTCGATACTATTAATGAGTGGAGTTAAGCAATTTTGTATCGCATTTTTCACCTCATCAAAAACCTGAATTAATTCTTCCGATCTTGTTTTTTGGGCTAAAAGAGAAGCAAGCTTCGCTCTTTTCCAAATTTTCGCCATACGCCTATCATTTAAAAACAGAGTAAGCGCAAGCGTTATTGCCCAGAGAATCGCCGTCCAACCAATGCCTTGGGCAAGGTTTGTTATAATGGAATAGTTAGGAGTTTTTGCAAACAGATTGATCAGAAATGGCACAGCCATACCAATCGCAAGTATCGCTAGAAGCTGACGAATAAGCTTAATTGTACCAAAGCCAAAGGCTCTAATCATAAATCCGCCTCGCCATAGTGCTTCTGCTCTATCCTGCGAGCTTTCTGTTGCTCGGCAGTTTAATTCTGCCACTGCCCAACGTTGACCGATTGCAATCACACTCGAGAGAAAGTTGTTTATATAAGCCTTAATGTAGATATTATCTGCACTATTTTTAAATAGGCTATTAACCATATCCTCAAGGTGTGTTATTCCTTTTTCAGCACAAATTTCATCTACGGTTTTTACTCTTAGATTCTTTTTTGACTTACAGGCACAATCAGCTTTTTCCTTGAGCGATTCCTCAATTTGAGTGATGTACTTTTTGCAATTCTTATTGATGAAGCCGATATAGAAGAAAGCAAGCATGAAGATCTTTAGAATGATTATGAACAACCCGGACAATAAGAGCATGATTTTTGCCCAAGTTTTGGTCAAATCATCTAACGATTCCAGGTTTTGTTCACTTTCGTTTTTTTGCTTCCTGTATATTTCTTCGGCTTCCCATTTTCTGTCAGCCAGCTCAGTTATTAGGAAATACTGAGCGTAAGTCCAAATTGAAGACGGTGGAATTGCAGTAAGAACGCTTATCCATTTGTCTCTATCCTGAAGTTCTATAGGTGACACGGGATCGTCCTTTCTTTGTTAAATTCCTATGCGAAATATTTAAGAAAAAACCTAATTAATTCAAGTATTATGTTAGGATATTAAATTTTAATCAAGAGGTGAAGTTATTAAATAAATGAAAATTAAAGTAGAATTTTTTTCTTTAATTTTCGTATACTTAGAAAAGTTAGAAACCGTGCAATTAGTATATTAAATATTATAAATAAAACTAATATGCTCATTACTTTTAAATTATAGTTTTCAAAATTCATATATTGATACAATTTACACACAAATAATGCTGATAAACATAAATATAACATGCTTAGTAACATACATGATAAGCTACCAATTGAAGAACAAAGTTCATAAGGATTCTTCCAGTTTAACTTTAAAAAGTAACTTCCTGTAAAAAGAGATACATTAATTAAACCATAAGGTAATACTAATGCACATATAAGACTTAAAAGAATTAACTTAGGCGTAAAATTTAATACAAATGATGTAGAAATAAAAATTACCAAAGAAATAATACTTAAGAAAAATAACCAAAAAGTTTTCTTGCTATTATATAATAATTTTAAATTAATAGGACTTTTTAAAAATATATCATAGGCTTTTGATTCTAACGAAAGGCTTGGATATATAAATCGAGAACAAAATGCAATTAATATAAATGAACATACTGCTAAATTTACAATAGTTGTAATTAGAGGGTTGTCATCAAAATTTGAAATCTTTGCGACAACACTTAAATTTGAAAAATATAAAAATACTATTCCAAGTAATAAGAAAATCTGAGAAGCTTGCCCTAGATTTCTTAAGAATGTCTTGTATTCTTTAAAAAATATTTGTTGCCTTGTTATACCTAAAAAACTAGTAATATATTCTGAGAAAGATTCTAATTTTTTAATAACAATAGTTTTTGCAGACGAATAAGATGATATTATATTTAATGTTTCAAAATAACTTTTTTTAAAAATGTAATATGAAATTAATAATAATAATAAAGTTAAAATATACAAATATGAGATGTTGTTAATTAGTAAGCCTTTGTTTAGTAATAAATCATTTAATATATATGAAACTTTATGATATGGCATGGCGTTAGGTGGAATTGTATTAAAATTTTCATATTTAATTATAAATAAATTTTTTATTATTACTCCCATTAATAAAAATACAGTAATATAAAAAAAGAATAATACTTCTTTAAAAATTTTTATTGGTATTAATTTTGAAAATAGAAAAACAAAAATATTACCTAAGAATATCGGAATAGATAAAATAGGAATTATTACTATAGGCATCATTAAATAATATAATGCCCCTTGATTATAATATACGCCAAAAGCAATTAGACATGGAATGAGAAGTGCAATTGGCATCCAGGAAGCTGAAAAAATAGTTATTACAATTTTCCCAAAGTAAAAATAAAAACTTTTTAGTGGACTGCTTAAAAATATATTTAAGTCGTTAGAAACAAAAAACTCATTTATTGATATTATAGCGCCCGAAAATAATATTAATGCAAAAAGCATTGTAAAAATTGAATTTAACGGGAAAAATGGTATTGGAAAAAATTTGGCTAGAAAAAGTGTTCCTATATAAGTTGCATAAATTAGCAAAGATGAAATTACTAATAAAAATATTATTCTTCCTGATTTCTCTGGATTTTTAATAATACTTTTCATCTCATTAATTAATTCTTTTACTCTTGGTATAAGCGCAATTAATAGCTTCATAAATTTTTATCAGTAATACTTATAAAAAGATCTTCTAATGATTTAAAATTTTTATCTTCTTTGATTTCTCTTAAAGATGTATTTTTAATTATTTTTCCCTTATCAATAATTAAAATTTTATCTGCTAACTCTTCTGCTACATCAAGACTATGAGTAGAAACTAAAATTCCCATGCCATTTTTTGCATATTCTTTTAATGATTCTTTTAAAAGTTTTGCTCCATATGGGTCTAATCCTACCATTGGTTCATCTATTATTAAGAGTTTTGGCTTATTAATAAGACCTGCACAAATAGCTAGGCGTTGCCTCATTCCATGAGATAAACTTTCAATTAAAGAATCGATTTTACTTTCTATTTGATAATGGGCTAAAAGTTTTTTAATCCTTTCATTTGTAATATCTTTTTTTAACCCATATAGTCCACCAATAAATCTTAAGAATTCTCTAACTGATAATTTTTCATAAAAATATGGTCTATCTTGAATGTAACCTGTTATACTTTTACAGTAGTTAGGATTATCCTTAAAATTTATATTATTGATTATTATCTCACCCTTTGTTGGTTTTAAAATTCCAGCAAGTATTTTCATAGTCGTGGTTTTTCCAGCGCCATTTACGCCTAAGAAAACACAAATTTCAGAAGGTGAAACTGTAAAATTTAAATCTTTTAGGACTTCAAAGTTTTCAAAATTTTTATAAATATTTTTAACTTTTAACATAAAATAAAAATATAACTTAGCTTAATAATATTTTTTAAGCGTCCATATTATTTATATCATTAAAATTTTTATTATTCTGAGCTAGAATTTGAGAAATTCTTTTAGAAGTTAATTTGTAAGCTTCCTCTTTGTCATTACAAATTCCAAGTGAAATTTTTGAAATAGCTTCTATCAAATCTCCAATTGTAGTTTGTACTGATTCAATTTGACTATTAATGAATTCTTTGTTCTTTGCATTTTTATTGATGTTTTTTTTCATATTATTTATTCCTTTAAATTATAAAAATTTTATTAGAAATAAGTTAGTTATCTTTCAATTTATAACTTAAAGATGATAATTAATGATTATCGTTAATTTAATAATGACAATTTAAAAATTTTTTACAAATTAGATACAAATTTTAGTAATTTTACTGCATATTTAGAGTATTACTTCCAAGAGGCATTCTCGTCATAAATTCTTTTATGCCTGAGAAATTAAGCTCATTAAGTTTAATTTTTTCAGCTCTGTTTCCAACTTGTGCAAGAGCATTTGCATTTGAAAAACTAAAAATATTGAAATGTTCTTTTGGCCAAAGCTTTTTAAACATAGCTTTTGTATCATCTTGATATGCAACTTCAAATGTTCTAAACCCATATCTTTCAACTAAAACTCGAATAGCACATTTTCTATTTGGAGTCTTATCGCATCTACTTGGAATAGCAAATCCATTAAATGCATCGAGATGTTCTAATACTTCATCAAGCGTTAATTTTGTTGGATAATATTCTTTTGCATAACAATCATTATCTACTTCTAATAAGTTTAAGAAATCTTTTAAGGTATCTGATGTTTCAGTACTTTCGAAAAAGCAAGTTAAAATAATATCTTCATATTTATCAACTTTAAGTTGTATATCTAATGCTGGTAAAATTGTAATAGGGTAGTCATAACTTAGTTTTTGAAGTTTATCAATAAAATCACCTTGGAATCTATCGACAATTCCTATAACATCAATTTTCTTAACTTTACAAAGTTTAATAATAGCTGGCGCTATTGCTAATCCTGAAATCGCAAAAGGCCCTAAATTTGAAGGAGGAAGAATCCTTAAATCTATTTTGTAACTTTTCTTAGAAGTTTTTTTGTCAGAAGATAATTTTTTCGAAGTATCAATTTTTGAAATTTTTAAAGAAGATTTTGCTTCTATTTTGTTTGAATCTTTAACTTTTTCAATTTGTTCTGATAATTTTTTTCTTGCCATATCTATCCTATTTAAAAAAAATATAAAACTACACTTCTTAACAACATAGATGTATAAAAATCAAAAAAAGTTTCATTAAAAAATATATGATTCGCGATTTTAATGATAATGTTTTATAAAGATTGCATTAAAACAACATAAGAATGGGCTTATTTGTACTTATGTACAGTGAGTGAAGTACGCTTTACTATATCATTTCTTGAGATATTTTACATTAGTAAGTGTTTGTTATGAAAATGTTAATAAGGTAAGAAGAACATTATAACAGTAAAGATGAATACTTGACTTATAAAAAAGGGCGTGGCGCGAAAAAGGCAAGGCATTTTAAAGTACGCGAGCGATAGTGTACTTATGTACAGTGAGTGAAGCG
>CAKMMH010000130.1 GCA_927798255.1 uncultured bacterium
AAAATGAGTGAACAGCAAAAAATTGCAAGAAAACGTGCTAATTTAAAATAATAAAAAACCTTAGCTAGTTTTAAAAGAAATAAATTTTTATTATTTAACTTCAAATTTAAACTCTTGGCTATAAGCTGGTTTGTTATCCTTATAAATTATAGCCTGAAGTCTGTGTTCCCCTCTTTTTGGCATCCACTCAAACGCCCCTGTTTGATTATCACTACTTCCTACGATTTTTCCATCTAGCGACCAATAAACTTTTGCTTTCTCTTTTAAAGGATAAATTTCAAAATTTATTGCTTGTCTATTTATTGATATTCTTTTATCGATAGCAAATGTCATATTATTAAGAGGATATGCTATTTTTAAAGTATTATATAATTTTTGCTTATTTTTATGTTTTGCATCACATATTTTTGTTGGCTCCGTTCCTTCTTTAAAAATTTCTTCAATATGTGGGCAATTTTTACTTGGAAGAATCCCAGAAACTGGGCAAACAGCAACTCTTTTTAAATTATAATTTTTCTTAATTCCTCTTTTTGGATTTAAAATCCCAAAAATTGTCCTCATAACAGACACCGGTCCTAAAGAGCCTGAAACTCTTTTCATAGAATCTCTTTTATAATTTCCCATCCACACTGAGACAAGATAATCCTGTGTGTAAGCTGCAACCCATGCATCTCTAAAATCTGATGATGTGCCTGTTTTAAAAGATGTTGGATAAGTAAATTTATAAATTGGAGAAGTTCCAAACTCTAATCTTCTTGCTTCACTATCTTGCAAAATATCATTTATAATATCTGATACATCTTTATCAAAAACTCTTTTTTGCGTGTTTAAATTTTGCTGATTAAAATTTTCATTTTGAGAAATTTTATCTTTATATAAAAAATTAAAATCTTTATATATGCCACTTCTTGCAAGTGTTGCATACGCTCTTGAAAGCTCATAAAGAGTAACTTCTCCATTTCCAAGTGCAAGTCCGGCACCATAGTATTCAGAATCTTTTTTCAAATTTTCAAATCCTAAATTTTTTAAAGTTTCTAAAAAATCACTATCACCTATAAATTTTACAGTCCTTACAGCTGGTGTATTTAACGAATTTGCGAGAGCTTCTCTAAGTCTAATAGGTCCATAATAAACGCCACTAAAATTTTTATAACGGTGAATCCCCTTGTTTACTTCCTCTGCTATCGGTGCATCTAAAATGACAGTGGCGGCATTATAGCCTTTTTCTAACGCTCTTGCATAAAGAAATGGTTTTAGAGTGCTTCCTGGTTGTCTTAATATTGTTACGGCGTCAATTTGCGAATCTTCCTCATTTTCAAGATCACCCCCAACTACCCAAGCCAAAATTTCGTTATCTTTTAAATTTACTACTAACGCTCCACCGTTTCGAACATTTTTTTCTTTTAAATTATTTATTTCTGCATCTAGTGCTTTTTTAACGTCATTTTGAAGGGAAGCGTCAAGAGTTGTTTTTATTTTTCCATTTTTTATAAAATCATTATCAATATTTTGTTTTTTTATAAATGAAATAAAATGTGATGCATCTGTTCCCAGTGTAAAATTTTCAATTTTTAATCTTTCTTCTTTTATATGTTTTAATTCTATTTTTGAAATTATTTTATCTTTAAAAAGTAATTCTGATGCTTTATTTACAGCATTTTCTAGCTTTTCTAAATTTTTAAAAGGATCTAATGTGCTTGGTGAGCGAAGCATCACAGCAAGAGCAATTATTTCTTTTTTACTTAGAGTTTCAAGCTCTCTATTAAAAAAATATAAAGATGCGTTTTTTATACCTCTTATATTTCTTGCATAGGGAACTTCATTTAAATAGAATTCTAAAATTTCATTTTTTGAAAATTTCTTTTCTAAGATATAGCTTTCAATTCCTTCTAGCCATTTTGTAAAAAAAGTCCTTTTTCTTTTATGAAACATTTTTACGGTTTGTTCTGAGATTGTACTTGCGCCTCTTACAATTTTTCTTAATCTTAAAAGCTGATAAAGTGCGCTTAATCTTGCCTTTAAATCAACACCGTGATGAGTGTAAAATCTTTTATCTTCAATATTTATAAAAACCTGCTTTAAAAATTCTGGAATATCACTTAAAGAAACGTAATTTGCAACATTCCATTTTGTTTTATATGTAACTAAAAGTTTTTCATCATTCCTATCTACAAATTCAATTTTATCAAATGGGTCACTAGTAAGAGAAAGCGTGTCTGGAAGTTTTTTTAATCCAAAATAAGTTATGATAATAAAAATGATGATAATAAAAAAAAATATAAGTAGTAAAAATTTTATAAAGTTTTTTTTAAACATTATACATTAAAATTATGCAATAAAATATTTTAAGGAAACTACACCTAGTTTTTATTTATTTAGTTTCTTCCAAGTCCAACAACATTTCTTATTATTTCATATTTTTCTTTTGCTATTTTATTTGTGAATTCTCGTCCTTCATCTAACGCTTCATCAATTTCAGTTGATTCAAGGTAATATTTATATTTATCTTGAATAGGTTTCATAGTATCGATTACGACATTTGCAACTTCATTTTTTAAATCACCATATCCAGAGCCTTGAAATTTAGCTACTACTTCATCAATTTTTAATCCAGTAAACACAGAGTAGAGCGTAAGAAGATTTGAAACTCCAGGTTTATTTTCTTCATCGAAAGAAATTTTTCCATCACTATCTGTTACAGCACTTGCAAATTTTTTTCTTATGCTTTTTTCATCGTCAGTCATAAAAACAGATGCTTTTGGATTATCTGTTGATTTACTCATTTTTTTACTTGGGTCTTGTAAATCTCTTATACGCGCTCCAACTTCTGGAATTACAGGTTCTGGTTTTACAAAATATTCTTTCCCATAACGACTATTAAACCTATCAGCAATATTTCTTGCAAGCTCTACATGTTGTTTCTGGTCGGCTCCGGTAGGCACATACTTAGCGTCATATAAAAGAATATCAGCTGCCATAAGGGCAGGATAAGTAAAAAGTCCACAAGTAAAGTTCTCATGATTTTTAGACTTTTCTTTAAACTGATGCATTCTTGACATTTCACCAAAATATGAATGACACTCTAAAATCCAAGAAAGATTAGCATGATATAAATTTTCTGACTGAATATAAAGATGAACTTTCTTAGGGTCAATCCCTACAGCTAAGTAAATTGCTACGAGTTCCTTAATTCTTTTGTGCAAAAGAGCTGGCTCTTGCGTAACAGTTATCGCATGCATATCAGGAACAAATAAAAATGTATCGTATTCATCTTGATACTTTAAAAGTCTTTTAACGCCACCAATATAATTACCAATTGTTAAAGCTCCGCTTGGTTGAAGTCCTGTTAATAATCTTTCTTTACTCAATCTGTTTTCTCCTTGAATTACAAAATTTGCAATGATTATAGAATTATTTATAGAAATTTACCATAAATTTTTATGGCTTTATTATAATATCTTTTATTATTTTTTGATTGATTTATACAATATAATATTTATCACAAAAATAAAAACAGGGATAGTACGGCTAATGAAAACCGTTATAAAAAGGAAAACCTTTTTATTTATCCCTGTTTTTAAAATTTTTGGCCCCCTGCTTTCACAGAAATTTTATCTAACTCATCTAGATATTTACATAAATTATGTACACCCATAAGAACATGTTTTTTACTAATTAAAATACCATCCTCTTTTATTCCTGAAATTTTTGCAGTTAAATATTCAACAAATACATAAGGTGATTTTTTAGGAAAATTTACTTTCCCTGTTATTATTGAAGCTTGAACATCATCACCTACGTTTTTCTCTCCTTTAATCATGCTTTGGTTTTGTTCCACATTAACAGCGCCAGCAAAACTAGTTTGACTGACCAATAAAGATAATGTTAATAAACACATAAAAGTCCCTTACAAAAAATTTTAAAATTTTTTGTAAAGAACTTTTTAATTAAATACTATTACATAATCTCAGGTGCTGTATATGCCAAATTGCAGCAAACTCATCATTTGGTGACACTACTTTAAATCCGGCATTATTTTATTTTTTTCATGCAAACACAAACTAAAAACTACAAAAACTTTTTCCTTTTTACTCCTTTACTTTTTAAGCTTTTCCAAAACTATACCAAGTTAAATATGCAATAATTTCTTTTAAGGTTTTATTATATTCATCACCAGTAAACAATAAATCTTTAAGGAAACTTTTTTCTAATACATCTTCTAGCGGTTTATATGGATTTATTATATTTTCATTGTATGTAGCAATAAATTCCTTTGCACATTCTATAATTTCTTTAACACGATATTCATCACTAGATTTAGCAAACTCTACATTTGAATCATACAAATTAACAAGTTTCATTGGTAAATATTTACTTAAATACTCTATTCTTAATTTTTCAGCATTAAGATTATTCTTTGTTTCTAGCTCAATTTTTAAAATTTGTGGCGTAGGATTTTCATCAAATTCTATAAAATCAATTCCTAAATAAGTAAGTACTATAATATAACCAATAGTTGTAAATAGTCCGCCTATTTTAACTTTTTCTATTAAGTCACTATTTACAAATTTTGCAATAATACTTGAAACTTCTGAAACTTTCACAGCTTGTTCTCTGTAATTATCAACTGCTTTTTGAACTTTGTAATTTGTTGGTAATTCCCTATCTCTTAATTTTATTAAAACTTTTTTTAACGCATCAAAACCAATATTATTTATAATTTGAGATAAGTCGCAAAGCTTATTTGCTTCTAAATACGCCTTATTTCCTGCTTTAAATATTTCTAGCACCAAGACTGGATCTTTTGTTATAACAGCTAATAACTCTGAAACTCGAATGTCTTTATCTACAACTAGCTTATATGCTTTAGTTAGCATTACTTTATCAGGAGGTATCAAAACATTTGTTATGTTATAATTATTCCTTCTTGGCATCTTTATTTAATATTTTCCCTTATAAACCAAACTAAATATATGATTAATTTTAAAACATAAACTATTCAAAAATCTTATATTAAGTGTCTTAAAAGATGCTAAAAATAACAAGAAAAGTAATTTATTAGTAATTCTTAATAGTTAATAATTTAATATTTTTTTAATATTTAAAATAATGTTTGTAATCTAATGTTAAATCAACCTTGGCACCTCTTTGAACAATTACATAATATTTTCCCTTTTCATCTTTAGTTGTAATTTCTTTACCATGATTAAATGCTTCCTTAACAGTTATTCATCATATTTTGATTTT
>CAKMMH010000131.1 GCA_927798255.1 uncultured bacterium
AGCCTTACTTTTAAAATAAGAGAAATAATTTTCCTTTTTGTTGTCATCCTTAAAGCCTCCTTATCTAAAAGATAAAAATTTTTAAATTTCTACCAAAAGTTTTAAGCTTCTACGACATCGCTTCTTTTTTCCTATTATATTTAAGAAGCCTTTATAACTAACTAATTAAGTACAATAATCGATTAATTAATATTATTTTTATATCTCGAATTTTAAAGCAGTGATAATATTTTGCTTTTATACCGTAACTAACAACGCCTCAAGAATTCCCTTTCATTTAGCTTTGCCTAAAATATCCTTTTTAAGTCACAGACATAATTCGCCACAAAGTATATCAAAATTTTTTAATTTTTCTAATATTTTTCACAAAACTTTACTTAAGCAAATCAAGTACAATTTCTCTTACCTCCTCAACGCTCTTTGTGCCAGCAGGAACAGTAATAAAGTTTCCTTTTTCTTTGTAATAATTGCTAACAGGAAGTGTTTGTTCATTATAAACTTTAAGTCTATTTTTAACTACTTCTTCATTATCATCACTTCTTCCTGAACCTTCTTTTGCTCTATTTAAAATTCTTTCAAGCAAAACGCTTTCTGGAACATCAAAATCAAGTATATGAGTAAGAGATAGTTTTAATTCCTCTAAAAGTGCGTTAAGTGCTTTTGCTTGGGAAACATTTCTTGGGAACCCATCTAATAAAAATCCATTTTTGCAATCTGCTTCTTGCAAACGTTCTCTAATTAATCCTAAAACAAGAGTATCAGGAACAAGTTCTCCTCTATCCATATAACCTTTTGCCTCTTTTCCAAGCTCTGTTCCTTTTGCAATTGCACTTCGAAGCATATCACCTGTTGAAATATGAGCAATGTTAAATTTTTCTGCAATAAATTTTGCTTGTGTTCCTTTTCCTGCCCCTGGGGCTCCTAAAATTACTATACGCATAAAAAATACTCCTTTTGTAATTATTATAAAAAATCATTGTTAGTCGACCCATTACCGGGACGAGATTGTGGAGAATATTCGCAACAACTAGGTAGCTGAATATGCACCTAACGGCACATATTCAACCTCACACGCCCCTAGCACCGCATGCTATGCATGCTATAGCATATCCCTTCAGGGGTAATGGCACCCGCAAGGGGTTCCCTAATTCAAAAAGTAAGTGACATAGGGTACCATACACTCTATAAGTTACCCTAAAATTATTAAAACACATACTACTTCTTAAAATTTGCTAAATATTCATTCATTCCATCTTGGATTGAATAAAGAGGATTATAACCTAAAAACTCTTTTGCTTTTGAAATATCAGCAAGTGAGTGCTTTATATCTCCCTTTCTAAATGGTCCATAAGTAGGATTTCTATCTAAATTTTTAAATCCATTATACTCTAAACCATTTACTATCATTTCATATAAATTAGTTAGTGATGTTCTTTGACCAAAAGCAATATTATAAGTTTTATTAAGAGCATCTTTATTATCTGTTAATGCTCCTAAAATGTTTGCTTGTACTACATTTTGAACATAACAAAAATCTCGAGATGTTGTTCCATCACCGTTAATTGTGCATTTTTTACCATTTATTATAGAATCAATCCAAAGAGGAATAACCGCAGCATATGCGCCTTTTGGGTCTTGCCTTTTTCCAAACACATTAAAATATCTTAGTGCAATATACTCAATACCATAAAGTCTCGCATATAAATCCGAAAGTAGTTCATCTGCATATTTTGAAAAAGCATATGGAGATAAAAGACGGCCTGTTCGTTCTTCCTTTTTATAATCATCACTATTATCTCCATATACAGAGCTAGATGACGCAAACACTATTCTTTTAACACCTGTTTCTGTCATTGCTTTTAAAATTGAAACAAATCCTTCAACATTTACAGATAAACTATACATAGGATTATCTAAAGAACGAGGTACTGAACCAAGAGCAGCTTCGTGAATTACAACATCTACTTCTTTAAGCATATCTTTTATTAAATCGTAATCTCTTATATCACCTTTTATAAACTTAAAATCTTTCGCGTTTTCTCCAACGTTATTTACGACTTCATCTATATTTTTTTGATATCCAGTAGATAAATCATCAACAACAATTACTTTTTGACCTAAGCTTAAAAGTGCTTCTAAAATATTTGAACCAATAAACCCTGCGCCACCTGTAAGTAAAAATGATTTTTTTGTATTTTTTAGATATTCTTTAACTTCTTCGAATTTTGTGCTCATAAAATTCCTATTTGCTTTATTAACTTGTAATTTTTAAAATCTAATATTAATATTATCATTAATTTTTCAATAACGAAAGCTACGGTTCTTGAACAACTTTTTGTTAGAATTTTGTTAAGAATTTTTGTATTATTGTATACACTATAGTAATGCCCGAAAAGGGGCATACTTAAGCGAGCACGAAGTGCGAAGCGACATAGGGCATATGCGGACGAACGAAGTGAGGCCGGCCGTATAGGCAAACAATATTGCGTAAGCAATATTGTGAAAGGCTATGCGGTTATGCGTGAATCGCCGCCCCTCCGTAAGGGGGGAACAATAAAAATTTTCAAGCGGGATTAGAACTCGGCGATGCACATAGCACGAACTCAATCATACTTAAAAAATAAATTTATGAAAAAAATTTTAGTATTAACAGTAGGTTTCCCATTTCCCACTTATAGAGGAGATAAATTAAGAATTGTTAAAATATGTGAAGAGTTATCAAAAGAATATGCTTTAGATTTACTCTGCCTTTGCATGAACAAAAAGGAACTTAATTATAATCAGCCATATTTACTCTTTAAAACTGTTAATAAAGTTTATCTTCCAAAGTACAAATCTCTTTTTCAAGCATTTTTATCATTATTTTCTAAAAAACCAATTCATCATTCATATTATTTCTCAAAAGTTTTTTTAAGAAAGCTTACAGAAAAAAAAGATGACTATGATATGATTTTAGCTCATCTTCCAAGAGCTGGACAATATTTACTCGATATTAGGCACAATTGCACATTTTTAGAAATGACAGATACTTTTTCTGTATCTTATGAAAACTTTTCAAAAAAGGAATCGTTTTTACCATTAAAATTTTTAAAATTTATATATAAACTAGAAGCTAAGAGAGAAAAAACGTTTGAAAGTTTAATTATACCCAAAGTAAATATATGTTCTTTTATTTCTCAGGAAACTTTAAAATATTTACCTCAAGAATTAAAAAATTCTAGCAATATAAAGATTTACCCTAATGGAGTGGATTTACAAAAGTTTCCCTATATAGGCTCAACTGATGGACAAACAATAGTATATATTGGAAATATGAATTCAACACAAAATATTTTAGCTTGCAAGTATTTTCTAGATAAAATTTTTCCTGAAATTTTAAAAGAAATTCCAAGATTAAAATTTAAGATTATTGGTGTTACTCCTTCACATGTTTTTAGATTATTTGAAAAGTATAAAAATGTTGAGCTAACAGGAAAAGTTCAAGAGATTTTTCCTCATGTGAAAGATGCATTTTGTGCAGTATGCCCAACATTTTTTGGAAACAGTATGCAAAATAAAATCTTAGAATACATGGCACTAGGAATACCAGTAGTTACCAATTATAGTGGAATTTTGGGAATAAACGTGCAAGGTGGATTAGAAATTTTAATTGCAGAATCCCCTATGGAATGGCAATTTCATATAACTGAGCTTTATAATAATGAAGCTTTAAGAGATGAGCTTTCAAAAAATGCAAGAGAATATGTAGAAAAACATGCGTCATGGAATCAAGCCTTAAGAGATTTAAATAATGATGTAAATAAAATATTAAATTTATATTTCGATTAGCGCCCTTTTACTTCACTTAAGTTGCCTTAACCTTTTAACCTTTTGTTGTGATTACTTAATATTTAATTGAATAGATTCCTGCAATTATATTAACTTAAATTTACTCTTTCTATGATATATTTAAATCTTTTTCTAAGTTTATAAAACCTATATTAATTTGATCTATAAAATTGTAATGATAATTCAAAAAAGATTTATGACATATATGTATTACTATAAATACATTAAAACTCTCGGAAATTCACACACATACGAAAGCAAAAACGCATCATCTAATCCTAAATCACAAAGCTTTTCTAACTCATTTGAAATATCTTTAAACCCTATAAAAATATTTTTTAAATCAAAAAGATTATAATTTGCTAATTCGTAAAAATTTTTATTAAGCACTCTATATTCTAAAAATGCGCTTTGCTTTTCCCTACTTTCAATCTTTCCATCTAAAAATAAATTTAATTTTGCAATCGAAAAATCACTTTCTTTTAAATTTGAAGCTTTAACATCATAAGAATTTAAGAAAAGCTTTACTATCTTTTTATATAAATTATTAACCTCTCCTACATACTTAATTTTCTTACTTACACATTTTTCTTTTAAAGTAAAAAACTCTAAGTCTTTAAAAATAAAAGCTTGGTTAAACTTAGAATCTAATAAATTATTTTTAGAAAGAATACATGCTTTATTAAAATTTTCACTTATCTTCTTTAAAATTTCTTCTCTATCTTTAAAATCAAAGTAATCTAGAATATCTTTAATAACTAATGTTATGTTTTTAGGAAGTGTTTCTAATATAATACCTAAAATAACTAAAAAATAATCATAAAATGTAAGTGATGTGATTTTAGTCTCAAAATTAAAATTTAATTTATTAAACTTAAAAATATTTTCTAATCTTAAATACACTCCATTTATTACATCTTTGCCTTCAAAATCTTTATTTAAAAGCCCCTCTAATTGCTTAAAGATAGCATTTAAAGATTTTGTACAAATATCAGAATATAAAATCCCTTCATATATGTAATCATCTTTGGTGTTTTTAAACGAAAAAGGTTTAAATTTCTCATGACATTTAGGGCAAATATATTCTTTTGATTCTTTATTATTACTTAATATTAGTTTATCTATAACTTTTTTATTACTATCTAATAAGACTAATAAAAACTCATCATTACTCTTATCATTTATAAAATTTACTACACTTTCAAGCTTATTTTCTTTTTCTAATGTTTCATTTGTAATCTTTAAAGTTTTTAAAATACCTAGTATTTCATCAGTATCATTTTTTAAAGTATCACTTGCTATATTTATAACTATATTATTTACTATGGCTTTTCCTATTCCATTTTTAGTAAGCTCATCAATGTTTTTTTCTTTAATGCTTTTACATACGCAAAGCATGAAATCATCTTTTTGCTTTT
>CAKMMH010000132.1 GCA_927798255.1 uncultured bacterium
AAAAATCCAAACATATTTTTCCCTTAAGAAAACATTATTTGGCTTTTAAATATAAAAGGAATCTTAAAAAACCTTTTAAATTATCCTTTTTTATTATCCTTGAGTGCAGCCAGTTAAGCCACCATTTTGGCTATCCCAGTTACAAGTAACACCAGTACCTTTGGCATGAGTAGCTGTTCCTGTGAAGCTTGAACCATCACCACTAACAGTAATGTTTAAAGTTACACCACTTGATAATGAAGTGATTCCTGGAAGCATGTTAGGACAAGTATCTTGAGTACAAGCGACATAAGTTTCGTTATCAACAAAATAAGCTTCTTCAGCAGTTGCAACATTTCTTAAATCACTTTTTGCTCTAGCATCAAAACCTCTAGCACGATATTCTGCAAATTGAGGAATAGCAATTGCTGCTAAGATTCCGATAATAGCAACAACAACTAATAGTTCAATTAGCGTAAAACCTTTTTCTCTCATAGTTACGATCTCCTTATATAAAGAAATTATTTTAAAACATAAGAACAAATTTTATTCTCATTAACCTTTGATGCATTTTATTCAAAAGTGGTATCAAAATTTTTCAAAGATACACTGATTAAATATTATCTTCTAAAAATCTGCTAATATCAGGAATCCTTCTTGACACTATTTACATCATATATTTCACAGAAGATATTCTTTAAATTTTAAAAGGTTATAAATATGAGTAAAAAATTTGTAAAATACGATTTAAGGAATCCAGAGTTTAGAAGTGCACTAGAAAGATTAGGACTCTTAGAGGATATGAGGGAACATAATTCTTGTGCCAAAAATATTCAAGAGCTTAAACTTCTTATTAGTTCTATGAAAGAAGTTATCGTAAACCTAAGCAGAAAAAACTTAACATTATCAGATAAAATGTTTTTACAAAAAGAATACGATAACTTAAAAAATAGGTATCAAGTACTTCTTGAAACTACAAACTTTAAAATTTTTAAACAAGTTCAAAATAAATTAGAAGTTATTGCTGATAATAAAATTAAATACATAAACTAATTATTTAAAAAACTATAAATTAATATGCCAGACGAACAAGGACTTCAAAAACAGATATCTGAGCTTAATGATAGACTACATCTATTAGATGAAATTAATAGATTGATTGCCACAAATACATCTTTAAACAAAATCTTTAAAAATTTAATTAATGAATGTGCTTTTCGTTTTTCTCCAGACTTAGCATTAGGATTACTTTTAAATGATAACAATGAATTTGATGTTATAGATGCTTACGGTTGTTCACCAAGACTTTTACCAGAAACAATTAAAAAAGGTGATAGTAAATTTTTATATCAACTATTAAATATCGGAGGACACTTTACAATAAATGAACTAAAATACGAAGATGAGTTATCAATATTTAAAGATCTAAACATAATATCAATTGAATGTTGCATGCTTGAAGTTAAAGGAGATCCTTTAGGAATATTTCTTTTAGGCTACAAAAATAAATATTCAATGAATGAAGAGGAATTATTAAGATTTGATGAATTTGTACGTGCATCAACTGTGGCTATAAACAATGCTAAGAATAAAGAAAAAATTGCAAAATATACTAGTAAACTTGAGGAGCTTGTACAAAATAGGACAAAAGCATTAGAAATCCAAACTGTTAAAGCAGAAGAAGCTAACATCGCAAAATCAAGATTTTTAGCAAATATGAGCCATGAGCTTAGAACCCCACTAACTGCAATTGTAGGTTATGCAAACATTTTAAACGATGGTATTTTAGGAGAGCTCGATAAAGACCAGAAAGATGCTATAGAAGCTATTTGTAAATCAAGCGACCATTTAAAAATTTTAATAGATGATGTATTAAATCTTGCAAGAATTGAATCAGGAAAGGAAGTATCAAATCCGGAAGATTTAAGTTTAAAGTCTATGATTGAAGAATCGATAAATCTTGTTAAGCAAACCGCAAAACAAAAAAATATAAGTTTATATCCTCCAACTTTTGATGAAGAACTTCAAAATATTTCTATATATTTTGATAAAAAGCACTTTAAGCAAATAATGGTTAATCTTCTATCAAATGCTATAAAATATACAGAACCTAATGGGACGGTCCATGTATTATTAGAAAATACAGGAGAAGCAATAAAAGTTTCAATACAAGATACGGGTATAGGAATTCCAGAAGAAAAATTAAAAACAGTATTTGAAAGATTTGAACGAGGAACAGATGAATATAGTAAAAGTCAGGTTGGAACTGGTATAGGACTAAATTTAACAAGAAAACTTGTAATCCTTAATAAAGGCGAAATAGGAGTAACAAGTGTTAAAGGACAGGGGTCAACTTTTTATTTCTCAGCTCCAATTTCTACTAATAAAAAAGCAGAAACTGAGATTATTACCAAAGATTCATTTGTTTCAAAATTAAACGGCTTGTCTATTATGATTATAGACAAAGATGAGGATTCTTGTAAAATTATAGAAAATGTTTTAAACATTGCAGATGCTAAAACATACACAAGAAGTACCTATAAAAACCTTTTAGAAGAAATTGATGATTTAAATATCGATTTAATATTATGTGATGTAAAAATCGATGAAGAAAATGGAATTAGTTTTATTAGACAATTAAAGAATTTAAATTCGGAGTTGTCTAAAATCCCAGTTATTGTTGTAAGCGCATCAGCTTTTGAGGAAAATAAATCTTCTGCAATGCAAGCAGGTGCATCATCTTTTATAGCTAAACCCTTTAAGCCAATTAATCTTATAAATACCATAAGACAATTGACTCTTAATAGGGCATTAAATTAATTTTAATTTTAGTAAAATAAACATGGCAGATAATACAGTGAGCATAACAAGTGAGCAATTTATTGAAAAATTAAGAAAGGCATTATTATTAAATGGTGATTTTCCAGCATGTGCTAAAACCGTAAACGAATTAAGAGTGCTTGCATCAAATCCAAACACGCCTGCAAATAAAATGTCAGAGCTAATCTTAAGAGACCCTTCTTTAAGTACAAAAATTTTAAATTTTGTAAATAGTGCTTTCTTTCAAAGGGGAACACAAATAACTACGATAAGCCAAGCTGTAATGCATATAGGAACTAAACAACTAGCTGAGCTTTGTTCTAACTTTACATTACTTCAAAAATTGGTGCCTACTGCAAGAAAAGGTGGACCTTTTGCATTAGCTTTAGAAAGATTAATCTCTACCTCTATTCTAACTAGTATTCTTAACTCATCAGAGACTACTAATAAAGCTAAAAATGAAGAATCTGGTTATCTTGTGGGGACTTTTTCAGAAATAGGATTAATGTTAACTTCTTATTATTTTCCAAAACTTTTTGAAAATGCGCATCAAAGAAGTTTAGAAAAAAACATATCTTTAAATAAAAGTATCAAACAATTAACTGGTTTTGAACCACTTGAAATAAGTTTAGACGTCTTGGCTACATTAAAAATGCCTACTGTTTACACTGCATCTGTTATTACTGCATTAAAATTCAAAAATAATGAAATTAAATTTGAATCACTCGATAGTAGTCAAAGTTTAACTAAGAATTTGCTTATTGCACAAGATATTTCAAGTAATATTGTAGGGGAATATAACAATACTCCACTAAACGAAATTGTTCAAAACATTTCAAATTTATATAACATAGGTAATGATAAACTATACGACTGTATTGAATTATTTTCAAAAGAATTTCCTAACCATTGTCAAACAATGCAAATTGAACTACCACCTATTGAAAAATTAGATGAGCTTTCTGAGGCAAAAAATTCATCCTCTACTATCAAAAACTGTGAAGCTAATGAATTATTAGATGGAAGTAATGATGAGAAAGTTACTGAGAAAACTAAAGTTACAATGCAAAAATATTTACAAGATATAAAAGAAAGCATTGAAAACGATGAATCAATTGCGTCGATTATTACTACTATTATGGAATCACTTGTTTGGGGATTAAATTTTGATAGAGTTTTATTATTACTTGTTGATATCGAAAGAACAAAACTTCAAGGACGTATGTTTTTAGGAAATAGTACTGATAATCTTGAACCTAAAAATATTATTATACCACTAGATATAACAAGTGCAAAAGTTCCTTCAAAATGTTTCTATAATGGACAAATTACAACTTCTGGTGAATTAGTATTTCCAAAAGATTCTTCTTGTATAGCTATACCAATTGGGTTACACGAGACATGTATTGGAGTTCTTTATGCGTCATTTACCGATAAAAATAATAATACTATATCTTCTTATATGTTAGATATCGCAAAAGGAATTTTACAAGAATTAATAAAATTAACTTCTCAAGATAATTAATTAATATATTTTTTTATATATTTGCTAAATCATTGTCTGCTTTAATTTTATTAATAAGTGCTTTTATATACTTATCAATTATTTGATTTTCTCTGTAATCTGCTGGGGTAATAATATTTACTCTATTATCATTTATAAGTTTTTTTGCAATTGCTTGTTTTTCTACTTTTTTAGGATTATATACAGCTACTGAATGTCCTCCATGTGATCTTAAAACTTTCATAGCTGGAATATCTGTTTCTCCATCTCCAATAAATACCATATTTTCGAAAGGAATTTCTCTTTTATCTTTTTCTATACGTGCATTTACTTTAATATTATCATTAATATCTAAACACCCCTTATTTATTCTAAAAAGATACTGCGTCTTTGAAGTGTAGTTTACAACATTTGCAGGCCAGATAGGATTACCTTGTTTATCATACATATAAGATGATGCAAAAACCTCTTCAAAATATTTTCCAATTGCTGTTTTTTTAATAATTTCACGAAGTCCTGATGAAATAATAAAGTGCCTTACTTTTACGCCATGACGTTTTCCATACTCATTAATTCTTTCAAACCACCCCTCAACGCCTTTATAAAATTTTACACTTGCTCCATACTCTAAAAATGCATTTTTTGTAAAAGGAACTCCCTTTTTATTAGCTTCTTCTATCATAAGCTTCATATAAGCTGCATTAGTATCTGCAAAATTTTCTTTTGCAACTTTATTTGATTTTGCCCAAAACTTTAAAGGTGTAGTTTGAAGCTTTTTCATAAAACCATACTCTTGCATATTTTTAGGAGACAATGTCCCATCAAAATCATAACAAATCGCCATTTGAATTAGTTTTGTCATATATTCCTAACCTTTTATTTTTACATACATTAAGTATTATAAAATGTTTTTATCAATTTCCTTCAATTTTTGTTTCTTCA
>CAKMMH010000133.1 GCA_927798255.1 uncultured bacterium
AGACGAATCACCTCTTACAACACAAAATCTTGATGTTGGATTTAGGGTGTTAAAAGTCGACTCAAGTAATATGAAAGATGTTTTTTATAAGCCAAATGAAGTTACTGGGGATATTTTTGATAATGCAATAAATAATATTAAAGAAGATAGAACTGGTGAGGATTTACTTTTTCAAGTCTTACTTGATATGGGAATATCGCTTTCAAGTAAAATTGAAAAAAAGAAAATAAAAAACAAAGAAGTTTTTTATGTTTATGCAGAAGATGAAAAGTTTTTAATAGCCTCATTTGATAGAACACTAAATGATGAAGTTGTAACAGAAATTGCAAAAGAAAAGCCTCAGTATTTTGTAATGAGAGACACAGATGATGACAAAGTTAGAATTAACTTTGAGCAGATTTTTAAGGCCTATAGCCCCGATACTACACGTAAGGTTTTGTAGGTTAGGTTTTATAAGTAAAGTTTTGTAGGAAGGGGGCAAAAAATGAAGTTTCAATTTAAGATTCAACAATATCAAACAGATGCCGTAAAAGCTGTAACAGATGTTTTTAACGGGCAATTAAAACAAGATAACTTTAAGTACATACAAGATAGTAACTTTGACTTAAATTTAATTGAATACGGATACAAAAACGCAAAAATTGAGCTAACAAACTTAGAGCTACTAAATAATATAAACACAATTCAGCTACAAGAAGGGCTAAAACTATCAAATGAAGTTAATTCTAGTTTAGGCGTTGTTAGCCTTGATATCGAAATGGAAACAGGAACTGGAAAAACGTATGTTTATATAAAAACTATCTTCGAGCTAAATAAGCTTTACGGGTTTAGTAAATTTATCGTTGTTGTTCCATCTATTGCAATAAGAGAGGGCGTAAAAAAATCATTTGAAATTACATCTTCTCACTTTATGGAACAATATGGCGAAAAAGCACACTTTTTTATTTATAATAGCGATAATCTACAAGAAATAAATCAATTTGCCACAAATAATGGCATTCAAGTAATGATTATTAACACGCAGGCTTTTAATTCATCATTTAAGGAAGAGGGGAACAATCAATACGCAAGAAAAATTTTCTCAGAAAGAGATGATTTTAATTCAAGACGCCCGATTGATGTAATCTCTGCTACAAATCCAATATTGATTTTAGATGAACCTCAAAAGATGGGAAAAACAGAAGATGCTGCAACTCAAAAAGCACTTAAAAAATTTAATCCTCTATTTTCCCTTAATTATTCTGCAACACATGCTATAGAACATAATAAAATTTATGTTCTTGATGCACTTGATGCTTATAATAAAAAGCTTGTAAAACGAATTGAAGTAAAAGGTGTTGAAGTTCAAAACTTAAAAGGACAAAGTGGATATGTTTATCTTGAAGATATTATTTTATCTAAAAATGAAGCCCCTAAAGCAAAGGTTTCCCTAGAAATAAAAGAAAAAAGTGGCATAAAACGAAAAACTTTAGTTTTAACTAAAGGTGATGACTTAAAAGACTTAACAGGGCTTAATGCTTATAAAGGGTATAATGTATCAGATATAACAGCAGACGGACTACATTTTACAAATGGAAAAGTACTTACAAAAGACACTATTATTGGAAACAAAGATGAGGCAACAATACGCCGCATACAAATTCGTGAAACTATTAAGTCGCACTTTGAAAAGGAAGAGGAACTATTTAAGAAAGGCATAAAAACTCTAAGTTTGTTTTTTATTGATGAAGTTTCAAAGTATAGAGTATATAACGAAAGCGGTGAAAAAGAACTTGGTGAGTACGGAAAAATTTTTGAAGAAGAGTATGTTTCAATCTTAAATGAGCATATAAGCATCTTTGATTCTGAGTATCAGGCATATTTAAGGCGTGATGATGTTTCTAAAATTCATAATGGTTATTTTAGTATCGATAAAAAAAGTAAGCGCTTTATAAATAGTGAAACTAAGCGTGGAAAAGATATATCAGATGATACTTCCGCATATGATTTAATCTTAAAAGATAAAGAAACACTTTTAAGTTTTAGCGAGCCTACAAGATTTATCTTTTCTCACTCTGCTTTAAGGGAAGGTTGGGATAATCCAAATATTTTTCAAATCTGCACACTAAAAGAGTCAGGAAGTGAAACTTCAAAAAGGCAAGAAGTTGGTAGAGGGCTTAGACTTTGTGTAAATCAAGACGGTATAAGGCAAGATACAAATTATGAGGTAAATGAGCTTACGGTTATTGCAAGTGAATCTTATAAAAGTTTTGTTGATGGGCTTCAAGATGAAATTAAGAAAAATCTTTATGACAGGCCGTCAAAAGCAACTAAAGAATATTTTAGTGAAAAATATGTAGTAAATAGTGAGGATAAAAAATCAAGAAAATTAACAAGCGAGGAAGCAAAGAAGATTGAACGCTACTTAGTAAAAAATGATTATGTTGATGATAACGATAATATTACAAGTACTTATAAAAATGATGTAATAGAAAATAACTTAGCACCGCTTCCAGAGGAATTAATACCATATACGGAAAGTATCCATAACCTTATTAGGGCACTTTATGAAAATAGAGAGTATGAAATTAAGGATGGAAATAAGGCAAAGGTAAAGGAAAATCCATTAAATAAAAATTTTAATAAAGCGGAGTTTCAAGAGCTTTGGCACTATATAAATCATAAGTACGCTTATACGGTGGACTTTGATAGCGATGAGTTAATAAAGAATGCTATTAAAAGAATAAACGACGATTTAGCAGTTAAAAAACTTACATACAGCATAACAACAGGCGAGCAAGCTGAAAATTTAACTCGTGAAATGCTTGAGCAGGGGGATGGCTTTAAGACAACAAGTAGTAGTCGTAAAGAGACTTTGCAAAGGTATGAAGCATCAACTGTTAAATATGATTTAATAGGAGATATCGCAAAAGAGGTTATTTTATCAAGACGAACTGTTGGAAGTATATTAAAAGGGCTTAGAATTGATAAGCTTTATTTGTTTAGAGTAAATCCAGAAGAGTTTATTAAAAACGTTTCAAGGCTTATAAAGGAAGAAATGAGTGATGTAATTATCGAACATATAACTTATAATAAGACATCTCAGGAGTACGACAGCACAATTTTTACAAAAGAAAAAATTAGTAGAGAACTAGATAAAGCTTACACTAAAGAAAACACAAAACATATTCAAAACTATGTTTTTTATGATAGTGATGTCGAAAAAAGATTTGCTAAGGATTTAGATATTGCAGAGGATGTTTCAGTTTTTGCAAAACTTCCACGAAGTTTCACAATTCCAACCCCACTTGGAGATTATGCTCCTGACTGGGCAATTGCTTTTAAAGATTCAAAAGATATTAAGCACATTTTTTTAATTGCAGAAACAAAAGGAAGTCTTGATGTTGAGCTTAAAAAGATTGAAGAAACAAAGATAAATTGTGCTAAAAAGTTATTTAACAGTGTCTCTACTAGTAAAGTAAAATATTACGCAGTAACAAGTTACAATGATTTATTGGATGAAATTAGGGCTTAATGTTGTATGAGTAGTCTTATTGATAATGTAAATAAAAAGTTAGTTGATGATTTAAAAAATGAAATCAAAAGTGGAAGCGTTGTTTCTATTGCTGCTGCCTCGTTTTCTATTTATGCCTTTAAGGAGTTAAAAGCAGAGCTAGAAAAGATTAAAGAGTTTCGGTTTATCTTTACATCTGAAGCTTTTACAACAGAGAAAACTCCAAAAAGTAAGCGGGAGTTTTATATCCCGCGCCTTGAAAGAGAGAGGACGCTTTATGGCTCTGAGTTTGAGATAAAATTAAGAAATGAGCTTACGCAGAAAGCCATTGCTAGAGAGTGTGCCGAGTGGATAAAAAACAAAGCAAGATTTTGTACAAACATTTCAGGGGAGCATATCCCTGGTTTTATTTGTGTAGATAATATTGCATATACGCCAATTAATGATTTTACTACTGTGACACTAGGTTTAGAAAAGGGAAATAACGCTTTTTATTTTATAAACAAGATTGATGAAAATTCTAATGCAAAGGCTCTTCTTAATAACTTTGAAGCTATTTGGCAAGATAAGAAAAAACTAAGTGAAGTTACCGAAACTGTTCTTGAGAACATTACAACGGTTTATAATGAAAATGCACCAGAGTTAATTTATTTTGTAACACTCTACAATATTTTTAGCGAATTTTTAGAAGATATTTCAGAAGATTTCCTTGCAAATGAAGCAGTCGGATTTAAACAAAGTGTTATCTGGAATAAGCTTTATAACTTTCAGCGTGATGCGGTGCTTGCAATAATAAATAAACTTGAAAAATTTAATGGCTGTATCTTGGCAGATAGTGTTGGGCTTGGAAAAACTTTTACAGCACTTGCCGTTATGAAGTATTATCAAGAACGAAACAAAAACATTCTAGTTCTTTGTCCTAAAAAACTTAGTAATAATTGGAACACTTTTAAGGATAATTATCTTAATAATCCTATTGCAAAAGATAGGATGAATTACACAGTGCTATATCATACAGATTTAAGTCGAAATAGCGGATTCTCAAATGGGATTGATTTATCACGGCTTAATTGGAGTAATTATGATTTAGTAGTAATTGATGAATCGCATAATTTTAGAAATGGCGGAAAGTTAGATGAGTTTGATGGGTTAAATCGTTATGCAACGTTATTAAAAAATGTTATTAGAAAAGGCGTTAAAACAAAAGTTTTAATGCTTTCTGCAACACCTGTTAATAATAAGTTTTTGGATTTAAAGAATCAGCTAGCACTTGCCTATGAGGGAAGAGCAGAGCTTATAAATGAAAAACTTAATACTAAACATGATATCGATGAAGTTTTTAAGCAAGCACAACGTGCGTTCACTAACTGGCGAAAGCTACCTATTTTAGAACGTACAAGAAGCAAACTATTAAATATGCTTGATTTTGATTTCTTTGAAGTGCTGGATAATGTAACAATTGCCCGTTCAAGAAAGAATGTTCAAAAGTATTATGATACATCGGAGATTGGTTCTTTTCCAAAAAGATTAAAACCAAAATCGATACGAAGTGCACTCGATTTAACGGCAAGTATCAACTTTAATCAGATATATGAAATTTTGATGAAGTTAAATCTTGCTATCTATATTCCTTCTACATACATTTTGTCACAAAGGGTTCCATATTATGCTGAAAAATTTGGTGACAATGTTGTAAATATCGGTTTGACACAAGCAAATAGAGAACGTGGAATCCAAAAATTAATGGCT
>CAKMMH010000134.1 GCA_927798255.1 uncultured bacterium
AAAAAATATAAAGTGAATAATATAAAAATATAAAAATACAAGCAAGTGTAGATCTTTTAAAACAAGATAAAAAAATCACATTAAATTTTATAATAATGCGATAAAATGATTAGTTTAAAACGGTCGATATAATTTTACTCTACAAAAAACACTCTATCGTTTTTCCTAGGACTTGCCTTTGGTTTTTCGCCGTCAATGTAACCTATGATGCAATGCCCAGCCCCCTCATACTCATCGTTTATGCCAAGTGATTTTAAAAATTCTTTTCCCTCTTTTGTTTCAAATTCTTCTTTAGCGCGGTGTATCCAGCAGCTTCCAAGCCCGAAACTATCCGAAGCTTGCATAAGATTTCCTATAACTAAACTTCCATCATAAAGCTTAGTGTGAGCATCCTTTTTATCAAGTACGATTAAAACAACTGGCGCTCCATAAAATGGATCAAAGGTTTCTCCCCATCCGCCAATTTTTGAATTTAATTTTGAAAGTTTATCTCTTTTTTCTTTGTTAGTTACAGCGACAATTATTGAAGATTGCTCGCCATGCCCGCTTGCAGCGTAAAGTCCAGCTTCTATAATTTTTTCTATTATTTCTTTTGGAATCATTTTTGACTTAAATTTTCTAATGCTTCTTCTATCTTTTAGTGCCTTTATTATGCAATTATCAGAAACATAATGATTATTATTAAAATAATCTTCTTTAGTAATAGAGTAGGTTACTCTATCTGTGATAGTTCCATTAGATAAAAGACAACTTTTTTTAATAGTACCCTCATAAAGCATATTAGCTTTTTGCATTACTTTTCCAGAAGCTGGATTTTCTGGGGCGTGGTTTGCACAAATTACATTTAAGTTAACTTTTTCAAATAAGAATTGTATAATTTTATTTAGGGCTTCAGTCATTATTCCTTGTCCCCAAAATTCTTCACCTATCCAATAACCAAGTTCTGCTCGTAAAGTATTATCAGTTAGTATTGCTATTCCAATAAGTCCTATAACTTCATTTGTTTCTTTTAAAGCTATTGCCCAATGATAAAAAGTATTTTCCTCATATTGCTGAGTCCATTTGGTAACTAATCCTTTAGTTTCATTAATATCTTTGTGAGCGCTCCATGTCATGTACTTAGTCACATTTTTATTTGATGCGTACTTATATAGACTTTCTGAGTCTTGTAAAGTTATTTTTCTTAAAATTAAGCGAGGAGTTTCTAAAGTTTGTGTTCCAAGATGGTTCATGTGATGGTTTTCCTTTTACAAAAATTGTATATATTAGCAAGAATATATATTATATAGCTTAAAATCAACGAAAATCGTATTAAAGTTTAAATATTTCAGTATAGTTTTACCAAAAATAAGGTATTATAGAGTTTATGCAAATCTCATCAAAAAAGGACATTATAGAAATTTTAAAAGATGACAGTATTAACGAAGAACTTTTTTCTTATGCAGATAGTGTAAGAAAAAAGTATGTCGGAGATGAAATTCATTTAAGAGGATTAATAGAGTTTTCTAATTATTGTAAAAATACTTGTAAGTATTGCGGGCTAAGATGCGAAAATAAAAATATTGAGCGATACAGAATTTTAGAAGATGAAATATTAGAACATGCAAAAAATGCTGCAAATTTAGGATTTAAAACAATAGTGCTTCAGTCTGGGGAAGATAACTACTACACTGTAAATAGAATATGTAATATTATTTCTGTAATTAAGAAATTAAATGTTGCATTAACTTTAAGTATTGGTGAAAAAACTTTTGAAGAATATAAAGCCTATAAAGATGCTGGGGCTGATCGTTATTTAATAAGAATTGAAACAACTGATGAAAATTTGTATAGCAAAATGCATCCAGGAATGAGTCTTGAAAATAGAAAGCGATGTTTAAGAGATTTAAAAACTTTAGGCTATGAAGTAGGAAGTGGATGCTTAGTTGGGCTTCCAAATCAAAGCATCGAATCCCTTGCAGATGATATTTTATTTTTTAAAGAAATAGGGGCTGATATGATAGGCGTCGGGCCTTTTATTCCTCATCCTGATACTCCGCTAAAAGATGCAAGCAAAGGAAGTTTCTTTTTAGCTCTAAAAGTTATGGCAATAACTAGAATACTTTTGAAAGATATAAATATTCCTGCAACTACTGCAATGGAATCTATACAAAAAGATGGAAGAATTATTGCACTTCAATCTGGTGCAAATGTCGTGATGCCAAATGTTACAACAACTGAGTATCGTCAAAAATATGAAATTTATAAGGGAAAAGCTTGTATTAATGAAAATCCTACAAAATGTTTAGGTTGTATCACAAATAAAATTAAATTGATAGGCCGAAGCGTTTCTAAAGATTTTGGGTCACATAAAAAAGTAGCAAAAGAATAAATTTTCTCAAGCTTTTATGATTAAAAACAACTTGATTATTAATGTTCTTGATAGAAAATGTAGCTATTTCAACAGTTTGGCAAAAACGACAATGCTATGTTGTTTTTGCCGAAAATAATGTATGGTGTTGAAAAATAAAGAAATTTTATCTGTTTGAAGCATAAATGTATAGTTATAAAAATTCTATTTTTTACTGATACCAAATACCAATTTTTGTCATATAACTTATAAAAATATGCATTTTTTAGAAAAATAGGGTCGAAAAATATGCATTTTTATGTTATAAAAGTCCTAAAAATATGCATTTTTAAAATATATTCAATAAAATTAACTAGTTATGTTAAAAAGAAAAATTTACAATAAATTATTAGCTTGGAAAGGGAAAAAAGATAATAAAGGGTGCCTTTTACTAAAAGGTGCTAGACAAGTTGGTAAATCTTTTATTGTGGATTATTTTGCAAAAGAGAACTATCAAAGTTATATAAAAATTAATTTTATAGAAACTCCAAAATTAAAAGAAATTTTTAATGGGGAACTAACTTCTAGTGAGATTTTAAAACGTATTTCTCTTAGTCTTGCAGATATTAAATTTATAAAGGGAAGTACCCTTATTTTTCTTGATGAAATTCAAGAATGTAAAGAAGCAAGAACTGCCTTAAAATTTTTAGCTAATAATGATGATTTTGATGTCATTGCATCTGGTTCTCTTCTAGGGATAAGTTACAAAGAGGTTTCTTCAATTCCTGTAGGATATGAAACACATTTAATGATGTATCCATTAGATTTTGAAGAATTTTTATGGGGCGTCGGATACGATAAACAAGCAATTTTAAATTTAAAAAGCTTTTTTGATAATAAAGAAATCATTCCTCAAGTTATCCATGAAAATATGTTAAAACTTATAAGGGAATATATCGCAGTAGGGGGAATGCCTGCAGTAGTAAATACGTATTTAGCATCAAAAAATTTTAGTGAAGTACATAATGAGCAACAAAAAATTCTTGATAGTTACTTTGATGATATTTCTAAATATGCATCAACCACGGAGAAACCAAAGGTAAAAAATTGTTATCTTGCTATCCCTAAGGAACTTGCAAAAGAAAATAAAAAATTTAAGTTTTCCACGGTTGAAAAGAAAGCTACTGCAAGAAAATATAAAAACTCTATTGAGTGGTTAAGGGGTTCTAATTTAGTAAATCTTTGTTATAACGTAAGCACACCAAGTTTTCCTCTTAATGCTTATGAAAAACTTGATATGTATAAGATTTATTTAAACGACATCGGGCTTCTTATAGCGATGTATGGATTTGAAATGAAAAAAGCGATTGTTGATGATACATTAGAAGGACCAATAAAAGGTGGAATTTATGAAAACTTACTTTCATGCATGTTAATACAATTAGGATATAAATTATATTATTTTAGAAATGACAATGGCTCTACAGAAATAGAATTTTTAATATCAAAAGAAACAAAGATTATACCAATAGAAGTAAAGGCTAAAAAAGGGCGTACGCTTTCTTTAGATAAAATTTTATCTTTAAATGAAATCCCTTATGGTTACAAATTTTCTGCAAACAATATAGGAATTATTGATAAAAAAATTACTATGCCTGTTTATATGGCTATGTTTTTAAAATAAATAATTTAGGTTTTGCGTATTAGGAATTCAAGGCTATAGGTATTTAAAAGCTGATTGCAGAGAAATATCTATATCAGATTTTTTAAAATGGCTAGCTATTAAAAAGATGAAATAGCATATATTATTTCACCTCATCAATAATTCCACCTGCTACTACGATATCTCCATCATAAATCACAACTGATTGTCCCTGTGTGATTGATTTTTGAAATTCATTAAAGGTAACGCTTAATTTATCGTCTATAACTTTTACTTCGCATTCTCTTACCTTTTGGGCAGAGCGAATTTTTGCAAGATAATTTCCGTCTTTAATTTTCGTTCCTTGTGGATAGTTTACCTCTTTTGCAATTAATGATTTTTTAAATGTACTATCAATATCACCAACAACAACTGTATTTGTGTTTTTATCAAGTTTTATTACATATAAAGGTTTGCTTGCTGCGATGCCAATTCCTCTTCTTTGTCCAATAGTAAAATTCCAAATTCCTTTATGCTTTCCTAAAATTTTTCCATCAGTATCTACAATGTTTCCTTCTTTTTCTTCTACTTCTAAAAGTTCGTTATAATCTCCCTCATAGAAATCTTGGCTATCTGGTTTATCTGATACTTCAAGCCCTATGCTTTTTGCAAATTCTCTAACATCTGTTTTTAAATATTCCCCAAGTGGCATTAAGATATTTTTTAACTTTTCTTGAGTAAGCTTATATAAAAAATATGACTGGTCTTTTGTCTTATCTTTTGCAGTAGCTAAGTAATACACATTATTTTTTTCAATAATTCTAGCGTAATGACCTGTTGCAAATTTATCAAATGTAATTCCTTTTTCTTTTGCAATTAAAGGAAGCACTCCAAATTTAATTAATGAGTTACAACGAATACAAGGGTTTGGGGTTCTTCCGCTTAAATATTCATCTTTAAAATATTTTAACACTATTTCATCATATTCTTTTGAGCAATCAATTGGAAAGTAGGGGATATCAAGATGTTTTGAAATTTTTGTTGCCGCCTCAACATCTTTTTTTTCATCAGGCCCAAGACAAGCACCATGAGTTCCTTTTTGAGGCGTAACTTTTCTATCTCCCCAAATCATCATCGTAGCACCAATAACATCATAGCCTTGTTTTTTAAGAAGTGCTGCAGTTACCGCTGAGTCAACTCCACCTGATAGTCCTACTAAT
>CAKMMH010000135.1 GCA_927798255.1 uncultured bacterium
AAAAAAAACTGTAAGAGAATTATAAAGAAAAGAAAAAAAAAAAAATAATAAGCAGAAAGCTAAAGTTAAATTATCTATAAAAGCTAAAAATAAATTTAGCAAAATATATGAGATATATTTAAATTTAGATAAGAAAGGGAAAATAGGTTTTGGTTTTGTACTTAGCTTAGCAATGGTGTTTTTCATTCTTGTAATAAGATTGATTATTGAGCTAGTTAAATAAAGGTTGTTTTTAGGAGTTGAATATGACTAATAATAATAATAAGACATTCGTAAGATGCCCATCATGTAAAAGTTTAGTCCCAGCATTATCTACAAGATGTAGAATGTGCGGGGCTAGTATTGAGGTTAGTGATTCAAATCAAGAACAAGAAGAAAAAAGAGGAACAAGAATAAGACAGAAAACAATGACTATCTCTGAAGCTATGAAAGATGCTATAAGAGAAGATTTAGGTGTTGATATAGATCATAAACTTGACAAAGATACAACTAATCCATTTGCAGAACAAGAAACTACTAAAGAAGATAATTTCTCAAGCAGTAATAACACACAAAATATAGATGAAGCTGATCATTTGGCATCTTTTCTAGATAATGATGATATTTTTGATAATTATAGTGATAGTAATGATAGTCAAAATGATACAGCAGAGAATAATGCGCCACAAGAAGATATAAAAGAATCTTTTGATGATGAAGTAAAAGATGACTTTAAAGATTCTGATGATGATATATTTAATGCAAATGGTAATAATTTTGATGAAAACAATATACAAGAAGCTCCTAATAAAGAAATAAATGAAAATGAACCATTAAATGAAGAAAGTAAAGAAGAAGATGATGATTTATTTTCTGATTTAGGAGATGAAATTTTATCGGAAGAATTAGATTTTAGCGATATCTTAGAGGATGTTGAAGCTAAGGCAAACGAATCTATCCATGATGATGAACTTTATCCAGAAGATGATAATATTATAAAGGATACTAACGATAATAAAAATTTTGTTGAAGATGAGGAATTATACGAGCAAAATAATGAAAATCATGATGATATCAATGATTTTTCTTCTAATTATGAAGAAAATGATGATAAAGCATTACAAGATTTCGTTACTGAAGATAGCGTAGAAGATAATTTGAACGAAGATGATTTTGATACTGTAGAACAACAAGATGTAAATACGAAATCAGGTCATAATCCTAGCAAAAATAATGATTTTGATGATGAATTTTTAAGTATAAATGAATTACTTGAAAAAGATAAGGAAGATAATGAAAGACAGTTCAATAAAGCAATAGCAGCGAAAAATGAGCAAAATGATCATAAAAATGCAATTAATAATGAGAAAGCTCAACGAATAACTGCAGAAATTGAAGTGTCTCCTAGTATTAAAAAAGTTTATGAAAATCAAAGAGTTGCCAATATGGGGCAAGGTAAAAAAAATAATATTAAATTAAACTTTGGTAAAGCAGATAAAAAGGAGAATAAAGAAACTTTAAAAGAAGAAGTTCAAATTGAAGTTAAACCTGAAAAGGTAAACGTTAATGTTAGGGAGAATACTAAAAAGGATAAACAGGTAGAAGTAAAGGAAGCTTCAAATGAGATGATAGATAATACTACTACCGAAAAGAAAATTGAAATAAAGATTGAGAAAGTTAAAAAAGAAGATGTTGAATCTGAAACCAAAGATTTAAATGAAGCTAAAAAAGTTTTGCATAGGACGTCTGTTCCAAGTATGGATATGAAAGGAAGACTTTTTGGCTGGATTGTATCATTTAAAAACCCTAATGGTAAAGCTTTTGAATTAAGAGAAGGTAAATTCTTTGTTACCAAAAATAGTCTTAAAGAAAATGATTTAATAATTGATGATGAGTCAATTTCGACACCTCATGCAATGGTTACTATTTCTAAAAATAATGGATTAGTAGTTCAGGACTTAATGAGCGATATGGGAATATTTTTAAAACATAGTAAAGATGCCGAGTATGAAAAGCAAGAGCTTCCATTTAAAATTACTCATGGTGATTGGGTAAAATTTGGAAATGTTGAGTATTTGGTTTCATTAATTGCACATGTAGGAGAATAAATTAAGTTTGAAATTAGCTAAATTAATTTTAACATTGTTCTTACTTTTAAATTTAACTTCTTGCAAAAGTGAAGTCGTAGCGAGAGGTGTAGATCAAAAACAGGCAAATGAAATAGTTTCGATTTTTTCAAAATCAAAGATTTCTGCAAAGGTATCAAGAGATAGTAATTCTAAAAAACTTTTGATGATTTCTGTTGATAAAAGTGATTATGAGGAAGCTGCTTCAATTTTAACTCAAAAAGGACTTCCAAGAGAAAAGGGAACGTCATTTTCTGAAGTAATATCTCATCATGGAATTCTTCCTGATTCAAAAAGAATGGAGGATTTAAGATTAGATAAGGCTTTAGCACTAGAACTTGAAGAGAATCTATCGAAATTAAATGGATTATCAAGCGTAAGTGTAATTGTAAGAAAAGAATCGTTAAAAGATAAAACTAAACCACTAGTTTCAATTTTATTAATTAAAAAACCAGGTACAACTGATTTGGATTATGAAGGAATAGTAAAAATTGTACAAACACTTGTGCCAGGTATACAGGTAGAGAATATTAATATTGCCGAGGAATCAGAGCCAGAAGATACTTATTTAAGTGATAATTATGCCAAAAACCTTGATTGGGATAATCCTAAATTAATAAAGTTAAAAAAGTTTCTAGGGCAATTTAGCGTAGCTAAAGATGATTATTCTAGATTAATACTATTTTTTATTACATCAATTTTTATATCATTTTTTATTGGTGCAGTATTAGTAAGTTGTTATTTTAAGTTTAGAAGTATTAAAAAGGAAAAAAGTAAGATAGTAGAAATTTCATCGAAGGATTTATTAGGAAAAAATGTTAATAAAAAGGAATAATAAAAAGAAATGAAATTAGAAGATTTTCAAAAAATGCCAGCCTATGACAAAGCGTTAGTTTGTATGGCTGTATTATTAGATGGCGAAAAATCAGTCGCATTTTTGCAACTTGATGCTAAAAAGGGTACGCAATATGTTGAAGCATTAGAAGTCTTTATTCGTATGCAAGAAGATATGCGTTTATCATTAGCAGCTACTATTTTAAGGGATGCATTAAATGACTTATAATAATGATTATTATGATGATGAAGAAATTTTATCATTAAAATCATATATAGAAAAAATTAAAGAGGAAATAAAAGCTAGAGAGCAACTTGTTAACAAAAGTAGAGAAGAACTTGAAGATTTGTATGATAGCATAAAAAGCCTTGGAAGTGTTTTTAAAAGAACTGAGAATGCTGTAAATTATAATTTAAGAATGCAAGAAAAAAATACAATAAAGAAACAAGTTGATGCTAAGAAACAAGATATTACTGAACAAGAAAAAGATTTACAAAAAGCAAAAGATTTATTAGTAATGACACAAGAAGAATTAGAAAAATTAATTAAAGAGAGAACGTTGCAATGAATGGAAGTGTAAATGATAATAGATGGATATTGTGGTCTCCAAGTGCTGAACTAACAGAGGTTTCAGCAAAAGAAATAATATATTCTAAAGGATTTTTGCAATCTAATCCTCAAACACTTTTTCCATCTTTTTCTTCTTTTTGGAATGATTTTATTGAGAATTATTCAATCGATATTCATGTCGTAGAAATTAGAAAATTATTAGATATTCCAGGCAATGTTAAGTATTTATATAAAGGAAGTATTGATAAAGAAAATATTTATGTAGGTTTTAATGCAGATGAGTTTGCTTACTTTGGTAATATTCTAATACCTGCGGGAAATGGACGGCCAATTGATATAGTAATGGAATATTTAATTAGAAGATTTTTGACTTCATTGTCATTTTCATGGACAGCATCTGAAAACTCGGTAATATATTTTGAAGGTAGGACTCAGGAAAAACCAAGCGCCGAGGCAACACTTATATTATCTTTAAAAGTTTCAGGCACGAGAGTAAATGTTTATATTATGTGTCCATATTCAATAGTTAATACAATTGATAAACTATGGCGTGGACAAATTCAGGCATCATCTAAATATAAAGATATATCTGAAATTTCTTTAGATATTCAAATTGCAGAACTTGCAGTTTCACCTAATATGCTTAATGAATATTTAAGCAAGGGAGTAAGGGTTGGTCTAGAAAAGATAGTAAACGATAATGTTTATATACTTAAGGATAATAAGAAATTTTTAAAAGGAAAACTGCTCCAATCAGGAGGTAGATTTATTGTCGAAATTTTAGGAAAAGTTGAAAACGTTGCAGGGCCTCTTCAAAATATGGTTGATATTTCAATAGTGCTTGGAAGTGTAGTAGTTCCTGGATATGTAGTTTCTGAATTATCACAAACTAACGCATTGTGGGATACAGGTTTAGAACTTACAAATGAAGTTTCAATTTTTGTAGATAATAAGTTTTCTGCAACTGCAAATTTAGCTTCTTATGATAAGCAGTTTGCAATAGAGGTGAAATAAAATGAATGAAACTATTATTTTATGTCTATCGATGCTTCTTCTAACATCATTTGTTAGAGTTTTTACCTCTTTAAGCATTCTTCGTGTCGGTCTTGGGCTTTATTCATCAAGTTTTGGTATAATTGTTTTTGCACTTTCGATTGCAATTTGTTTTTACGTTTCTTCTCCTTATATAGAAAAAGTTGGTGGAATCTCAAATATTTCTAATTATGAAGCGATGCAAGAAGAATTTAAACCATTTATGGAACAGAAGGTTGATAGGGGACTTTATGAAAATTTTAGAGATAAGTTTAAGCCTAAGAATTTAGCTGAAAGTATTGCAGAAAATCAAGATGAGATTCAAGATGCAAATTTAAAAATTAGCCAAAAAAGAGAGCTTGATCTATTAACTTTCTCATTTGTCGTATCAGAACTTAAAGATGCCTTAAAGTATGGACTAGTTATACTTATTCCATTTTTAATTATTGATTTAATCATAATGAATATTTTTATGGTATTAGGGGATAAAGATTTTTCATATCAAATCGCAAGTTTACCTATAAAATTAGGTATTTTTGTTTCTTGTGATGGACTAAGAATAGTAAGTGAAAAATTAATTAATTATTATTTATAAAATGAATATTATTGATAACTACGAAAT
>CAKMMH010000136.1 GCA_927798255.1 uncultured bacterium
TTTCTCTGCTTGCAAAAGAGGTAAATCTAAAAAAGCCTTCTCCTGCTTTTCCAAATCCACTTCCAGGAGTTCCAACTATATAAAAATTATTTAATAGATAATCAAAGAATTCCCATGAAGTCATATTATCAATTGTTTTAACCCAAAGATAAGGAGAATTTACGCCGCCATATACAGTTAATCCTGAATCTTCTAATGTGTTTTTTAAAATCTTGGCATTTTCAAGATAATAATTAATAGTATTATTAATTTCTTTTCTTCCATTTTCTGAGTATATAGCTTCAGCCCCTCTTTGAGTAATATAAGAAACGCCGTTAAATTTTGTTGCTTGTCTTCTGTACCAAAGTCTATTTAAATTTACTAAATTATTTGTTGTCTTATCAAAAATTGCTAGCTCATTTGGAATAACAGTGTATGCACATCTTACACCTGTAAAACCAGCAGTTTTTGAGAAACTTTTAAATTCAATTGCAACTTTATCTGCATCTTTAATTTCATAAATACTATGAGGGATATTATCTTCTCTAATAAATGCTTCATACGCAGCATCAAATAAAATTAGGCTTTCATTTTTGAGTGCATAGTCAACAAATTTTTGTAATTCATCTTTGGTTAATACAGTTCCTGTAGGGTTGTTTGGGTAACATAAATATATGATATCAACTTTTTCATTTGGAAGTGCTGGAATGAAACCATTTTCTTCTTTACATTCAAGATATACAATATTTGACCATCTACCATTTTTAAATTCACCTGCGCGTCCTGCCATAACATTACTATCGACATACACAGGGTATACTGGGTCAAGGACTGCGACTTTTGCATCATTTGAAAAAAGTTCTTGAATGTTTGCGGTGTCAGATTTTGCTCCATCTGAAACGAATATTTCTTTCGTATCAATATTAACGCCTCTATCTTGATAGTCATATTTTGCGATTTTTTCTAATAGAAAATCATATCCTTCATATTCAGGATAACCTTTAAAAGTTTCGGCTTTTGACATATCAGTAACAGCCTTTTGCATAGCTTCTATACAGGAAGGGGCAAGCGGCTGAGTAACATCACCAATTCCTAAGCTAATTACATTTTTATTTGGATTAGCTTCTTTAAAGGCTTTAACTTTACTTGCAACTTGTGCAAATAAATAATTTGTTTGTAGTTTAGTATGATTTTCGTTTGATAAAAGCATCTTTTTATATTACTCCATTAAACAAATTAATTTATTAAAAAATATTTAATAAGTATATCATTTATTCTTCATTAATTGTGAAATTACCATCAAAAACCTTTGTTGCGCCACCTGTTAAAAAAACATGATTAGTTTTTTTATCCCATTTTATATTTAAAATACCACCTTTTAAATATACAAAAGCTTGGGATTTGCACAAATTATTTAAATGACCTGCAACTAGGGATGCGCAAGCCCCTGTTCCGCAAGCAAGAGTTTCTCCTGAGCCTCGCTCCCATACTCTCATTCTTAAATTGTGTGCATCTAAAACCTCTATAAACTCAACATTTGTTTTTTGAGGAAAAAGCTCTTTATTATTTTCTATTTCTTTTCCTATTTCACATACTCGAAAGTCGTCAACATCTTTAACAAAAATTATTGTATGTGGATTTCCCATTGAAACACATGTAGCAAAATAATTTGTATCATTAACTTTTATTTCTTGATTGATAAATTCTTTTAAGTTTGAATTAACTGGAATTTTTCTTGGCTCTAAAATAGGTTCTCCCATATCAACTGTAACTTCAAAAACTTGTCCATCCTGAACATTTAATTCTAAAGTTTTTATGCCAGCAAGTGTCTCAATTTTTAATGATTTTTTATTTGTTAATTTATTATCATATACGTATTTTGCAACACATCTAATGCCATTTCCGCACATTTGCGCTTCACTACCATCTGCATTAAACATTGACATCTTAAAATCTGCAATATCTGAATTTCTAATTAAAATTAGCCCATCACTTCCAATACCGAAATGTCTATCACTAATTTTTTTTGAAAGTTCATTTGGGTTTTTAATTATACTTTCAGTATCATTTATATAAACATAATCATTTCCAATACCATGCATCTTTGTAAAATTAATAACCGTCATTTTTCTCCTTGCCTTAATCAAAATAAAAAAATCTTTATTATTTAGTTGTTATAATTTCTAATAGAATATCGTCCGATGTAACATTATCAGTATCTGCTTGAAAATTTAAAATCAACCTATGTCTTAATGTCGGTAAAAAAGCTTTCTTAATATCATCAAATGAAATATTTATTCTTCCATCTAAAAGTGCAAAAACTTTAGAAAGCATTATAAGAGATTGTACTCCTCTTGGCCCAGGAGGAAATGATACATAATTTTTTACTTTTGAAGTTGCAAATTTACTTGTAGGATTTAATGCTTCTATCATTTTTATTACAATATCTAAAAGAGAGTTTGAAATAATAACTTCTTTTACTAATAGTTTCATTTCAAAAATTTCTTTAATTGGATCTTCAAATAGGACCTCTAAATTTGTTTCATCATTTCCGGTAGTTCTTTGAATAATTTCCTTTAAACAATCAGGAGCAGGATATTTTAAGATTAATTTTGTTAAGAATCTGTCTAGTTGTGCTTCTGGTAGTGGATAGGTACCTTCAAGCTCTATTGGGTTTTGTGTTGCAAGTACAAAAAAAGGTTCTTTTAATTTATAAGTTGTATCAAAGCTTGAAACTTGTCTTTCTTCCATAGCCTCAAGAAGTGCAGATTGAGTTTTGGGTGTTGTTCTATTAATTTCATCTGCAAGTACGATATGTGAGAATATTGGACCACGTTTAAATGTGAAATCTCTTTTTTTATTTTCATCTTCAGATAAAATCAAAGTTCCTGTTAAATCAGTTGGCATTAAGTCGGGGGTAAATTGAATTCGTTTAAATTCTAAGTTTAAAACTTTTGAAATAGTTTTAACAAGTAAAGTCTTTCCAAGTCCAGGTACTCCTTCAAGGAGTACATGGCCATTTGCAAAAATTGATGAGAGAGTGGTAGTTACAATATCTTCCATTCCGACAATACATTTTTGTACTTCTTGTGATATTTTAAAAAAATTATTTCTAAAATTTTGAACTCTATTTTCTAGATTATTATTTGAATTTTCCATATCAAGTTTAATTATCTTTTAAAATATCTTGATATTCAAGAGGTATTCTTATTTTTTCTTCTCCTTGAGTTTTCTTATCATTAAGTTTTAAGCGCTCAAGCTTAGTATTTAAAGTAATTTCATCGTCGTCTGTTGACTCAGTATCGATGAGATTTTCTTCATCAATATTTCTATCGTCATTTTTAATTTTTTCATCTTTAAATTTTGGATTTATATTTTTATTGTTAGTATTTTTTGTTTTTTTGTCACCGTCTAAGCTTGCTCCATCGGGAATTCCATTTGAGTCTTTATTGTTTTTGTCATTTTTTGATTTATCATTAAATTTGTCATCTATACTATCGTTTTTATTTTCATTTAAGTTATTGTTTGAATTGTTATCGTTAATATTTTTTTCATCAATATTTTCGTTTTTATTTTCAGAGTTATTTTTATCATTTAAATTATCGTTATTTATGTTTTCGTCATTGCTTTCTTTGTTATTTTCATTAGTAGTTTTATTTGTTTGGATGTTATCTTGTTTTTTTGATTTCTTATTTAATTTATCAATGTGATTTTGTAAATTTTCTAATTCTTTTTTAATATTTTTTAATTCAGCTTGTAAGTTTTTAATATTTTTGTTGATATTATCATTTGAATTATTGTTGTTACTGTCCAATTTATTATTAACATTATCTTGCTGATTGCTTAAGTCATTATCTTGTTGGTTAGTATCTTTATTATTAGTATTATTCTCTTTATTGTCGTTAATATTGTTATTAGAGTCATTATTGATGTTATTATTATCTGTGTTTTGATTATCATTGTTGTTATTTTCACTATTATTTTCTTTTGTGTTCTTGTTTGTTTGGTCATTGTTTTCTAAATTTTCTTCTAATGTTTGCTCAAATTTTTCAATTTCATTTATTGCATCTTTAGGTTTGATTTCATTTTTTAGGTTATTTATTAAGTCTAATGATGAGTCTTTTATGTCATTATTAATTGTATCATCTTTTGTAATTTCATTTTTAAGCTTATTTAATTTTTCGATGGAATCATTATTTAATGGGGAATTAGGATATATTTTAATTGAGAATGATAAAAACATAAGAGTAAAAAAATATATCATAAAGTCAAATTTAGTTATTTTTAGTTTTTCAAAAGTTGTTAATCTTTTTTGATCAAATAAAAGAATGAGTTGCTTTTCTAAGAATAATGTTTTTTGTTTATCATTATTTTTTAAAGATTCTAAATAACTATTGAGCCTATCTTTAAGGGTAAAATGGTCATCAATTTTTAGCTTTAATTTGTTTTTTCTTAAATATGAAAATATTAGTAATAAAGTAATTAATATTAAATTTATAGTAATAAAAATTAATAAGACTTTTAAATAATAAGTTTTGGTGTTAAAAAGTATAAATTTTAAGACTAAGATAATACTAAAAATTAATGTTGATGTTAAAAATATATAATAAAATTTTTTGCAAAAATCTTTAAAATATAAATTTTTAATGAATTTTTTAATTTTTAAATTTAAATTACTTTGCATTTGGAATTATAGTTTCATTTTCAAATATAATACCTCTATGTTCAGCATCAAATGAGAATGTAATATATTTATCACTTGTTGGATAAAGAGCTGCTTTTATAGCGGTGTTGCTAGGTGAGCATATAGGTGCAGGGGGTAACCCAGTATTTGCAAAAGTATTAAATGGTGAATATTTTTTCTTGCTTTCATCGTTTAATGGACGTGGTGCGTTTGGATCAAAATAATATATAGTAGATATTGCATTTAGAGGAAGTCCTCTTTTTAACCTATTATGATATACAGATGAAATGCTTCTTAATGTTAGCTGGTCTCTTGGCGCACCAAGTTCTATACATTCTTTTTCTATGATTGAAGCTAAAATAAGAATTTGTCTTTTATCCATTTTTAGAGATGCTGTTTGGTCATCATAGATAGATTGCTACTGCTTCCTCCCAGCTGTACTCACTTTTCCTACACGTCCCTCTGCCGTTCT
>CAKMMH010000137.1 GCA_927798255.1 uncultured bacterium
GTATATTTGGATGCATCGCTAATTTTATAAAAATGGACGAGGCGCGAAAAAGACAAGGCATCTTATAAAACGCGACTTGAAGGTGTAGTCCTTCTACAGCGAAAGGAGCGTTTTGTAAGATAACGCGGGATTTTTCGATGCATGGTCCATTTTTATTAGACAAACATTTTCTTAAACTTATCAAACAACCCCTCTCCTTGCTTTTCAGTAACTTTAGGGGCTTTTTTTTCAGCTTGTTTTAAAAGTTCAAGGGCCTTTCTTTCATCATCAGAAATTGATGTAGGAACATGTACGACAACTTTTATATGGAGGTCTCCCCTTCTTGATGTACCTAAAATTTGAACGCCTCGATTTCGTAATTTAAAAACTTTTTCTGCTGGAGTACCTGCCGGAATATCCAATTCCTCTTTTCCTTCAAGAGTTAACATTTCAACTTTTCCACCAAGAACAAGAGTGGTGTAATTTACAGGAAGTTCATAAAAAAGCTCATATCCTTCTCGTTTAAATACTTTATGTTCCTTAACTCTGATATTTACATAAAGGTCACCTGACTCACCACCATTAATTCCTGATTCTCCTTCACCTCTTAATTTAAGTCTTTGACCATCAGCAATACCAGCAGGAACTTTAACTTTAAGAGAAGCCTCTGATAATTTTCTTCCTGTTCCTCGACATGTTTGACACTTATTTTTAATAAATTGACCACTTCCTTGACAATCTGGGCATGTTCTACTAATGCTAAAAAATCCTTGTTGCATTCTAATTTGGCCTGTTCCTTTACAGTGTGGACATTTATCTATTGTCGTTCCTTTTTGAGCTCCTGTACCATCACAATCATCACATTTTACACGCCTTTTTAATTTTATTTCCTTTTCTGTACCAAATACAGATTCCTCAAATTCAACAGTTAAATCATAAGATAGGTCTGCACCAACTTGTCCTCTTGAACGCCCCCCTCCTTGCATTGAACCGCCAAAGAACGAACTAAAAATATCACCAAAAATATCCTCAAAGCCAGAGAAATCGCCAAATCCTCCAAATCCTCCACCCATACCACCATTTTGGGCAAACGCTGCGTGTCCAAACTGGTCGTATTTTTGACGAGCATCATCATCACTTAGCACTTGATATGCTTCCGTTGCCTCTTTAAACTTATCCTCTGATTCTTTATCTCCTTTGTTTTTATCTGGGTGATACTTTAATGCTAGAACTCTATACGCTTTCTTAATATCAGCTTTACTTGCATTTTTTGAAACACCTAATACCTCGTAATAATCTCTTTTTTCCAAAATCTTTTTCCTATTTTTCTTATTATAAACAAAAAGTGCACTCATCTAAGATTAGCTTTCTTATTATAAACTAATTCTTAAATAAGTACACTTTTTGTCAAATTATGCTAAAAACTACTTATTACTTAACTTCTTCATAGTCAGCATCAACTACATCATCATCTGATTTTTTTGAATCATTTGAGCTTGCATCACTAGCGCCGCTTGCTGCTTGTTGATTTTGCTGAGAAGCATTTTTGTACATTTCCTCTGAAAGTTTATGACTTACTTTCATTAAAGATTCATATGCATCAGTAAGTGCTTTCTTGTCATTACTAGAAGTTTCAAGAACTTTCTTAGCATTTGCGATTTCTTTCTCAACATTTTCTTTATCACTAGCTGGAAGTTTACCATCTAAATCTTTAATTGACTTTTCAGTAGTATAAACTAAGTTATCTAGGTTATTCTTAGCCTCTACTGCTTCTTTTCTATTCTTATCTTCCTCTGCATGAAGCTCAGCATCTTTTACCATTTTTTCAATTTCCGCATCACTTAAACCAGATGAAGCAGTAATTGTAATTGATTGTTCTTTTCCTGTTCCCTCATCTTTTGCAGATACAGCAACAATACCGTTACTATCAATTTTAAATGTAACTCTAATTTGAGGAATACCACGAGGAGCAGGTGGAATACCAACAAGCTCAAAACGTCCAAGTGTTTTATTATCACTTGCCATCTCTCTTTCACCTTGAAGAACATGAATCGAAACGGCAGGCTGGTTATCTGCAGCAGTTGAGAAAACCTGTGATTTTTCTACAGGAATTGTTGTGTTTTTATCAATAAGCTTTGTAAACACACCACCATATGTTTCGATACCTAAACTTAATGGAGTTACATCAAGTAAAAGAACATCTTTAACATCACCTTGTAAAACACCACCTTGAATTGCAGCACCAATTGCTACAGCTTCGTCAGGGTTAACATTTTTAGAAGCTTCTTTTCCAAATATTCTCTTAACTCTTTCTTGTACTGCAGGCATACGAGTCATACCACCTACAAGTACAACATCATGAATATCAGAAGTTGAAATACCAGCATCTTTTAAAGCTATTTGGCAAGGTCCATCTAATCTATCTAATAAGTCAGCACATAACTGTTCAAGTTTTGAACGACTTAATTTAATATTTAAATGTTTTGGACCAGATGCATCAGCTGTAATAAATGGCAAGTTAACATCTGTTTCCATAGAAGATGAAAGCTCATGTTTAGCCTTCTCAGCAGCTTCTTTTAATCTTTGAAGTGCCATGGTGTCATTTCTTAAATCGATACCATTATCTTTCTTAAATTCATCTGCAAGATAATCAACAATCCTTAAGTCAAAATCTTCACCACCTAAGTATGTATCACCATTTGTTGATTTTACTTCGAACACACCTTCTGCAAGCTCAAGGATTGAAATATCAAACGTACCACCACCAAGGTCAAATACTGCAATTGTCTTTTCACCACCTGATTTTTCCACACCATAAGAAAGAGCTGCAGCTGTAGGCTCGTTTATAATTCTTTGAACATTAAGCCCGGCAATTTTACCAGCGTCTTTTGTTGCTTGTCTTTGAGCATCGTTAAAGTAAGCAGGAACTGTAATTACAGCATCTGTTACTGTTTCTCCTAAGTAATCTTCAGCAGCTTGCTTCATCTTTCCTAAAATCATAGCAGAAATCTCTTGAGGGCTTTTATCCTCTCCTGCAAGTTTAACCCAAGCATCTCCATTTTTTGCAGAAACAAGCTCATAAGGTAAAACTTTTCTAGCCCTATTAACTTCCTCTGAATCATATTTTCTACCAATTAATCTTTTAACAGCAAAAATCGTATTCTTGGGATTTGTAACTGCCTGTCTTTTTGCAATCTGCCCTACTAATCTTTCCTTAGAATCAGTAACAGCAACAACTGATGGGGTAGTCCTTGCGCCTTCTGCATTAGCTATTACAACAGCAGAGCTACCTTCCATTACAGCAACACATGAATTTGTTGTTCCTAAGTCTATACCAATTATTTTTCCCATATATAAATACCTCTCTTTTTTATAATTATTACTAAAATTTATTTTCTACTAAAAACTCATCTTTCCTTCTTTTACATTGTTTATAAGTAACCATCAAAATCTAACTTATCAAGTAAAAAATTTAAAAATTTTTTAAATTTCGAAAGTTATATAGCCAATGGTTTTTATTTTATAATTATATTTATTCCTCCTTTGAACATACTACAACTTGCGCATGACGAAGAATTTTATCTTTATAATAATAAAGCTTTTTAAACTCACTTATAATTTCATTAACCTTTGCATCATGAGATGGAACTTTACTAAGTGCATTATGTTTTTCTGGGTCAAACATCTTTCCGACAGAACCTTCTGATTTTACTCCCCATTTATTAAGAATATCTACAAACTGCTTATGAATCATTTTAACGCCAGAACAAATATCATCATTCGAAGAATTTTCTTGATCTGCATGCTCTAGAGCCCTATCTAAGTTATCAACAACCTCTAAAAGATCAACTAAAATCGGTTCCCCTTGATACTTTAATAAATCTGCCCTCTCTTTGCTTGATCTCTTTTTATAATTTTCCAAATCTGCAAGAGCCATTAAATACTTTTCCTTGCTGTCTGAAAGAGCTTTTTTTAATGAAGAGATTTCTTCATTCAATTTTGCAATTTTTTTGTTATTCTTAGGATTTTCTGCCTTTAAAGAAGCTTCTTCCTTTCCTTCCTGTTCTTCCTGTTCTTCAAACATATTCTCATTTAGAATATTTTCATCTAAATTATCATTTTTTCTATTCATTATTACACCTAAATTAAAATAAATAATTAAAATAAATAGTTAATATAAGCTTTATTATTAATATTTTAACAATAGATTTTTTCCACTGATTTCTTATATAATCACTAAAAGCAAACCTTTCAAGAAAAATGAACAATTTTTATGAAAAATTTAAATATATCAACAAAAAAAATTGATGGCGTTGTATTAAGATACGCAGAATCTGGAGATTATAATAAGATTTTTACTATATTAACATCAGAAAATAAGAAAATTTCTCTTTTTGCACCAAATGTTAAACGTGCAAAAAAAGGGCAAGGAGCGCCTGAAGTCCTTGATATTTGCCAATTTGAAATAATCGAATCAGATGAAAATTTAAATAAACTTAAAGATTTTAAATTTATCGAAAATTATAAAAATTTACGTGAGAATTTTAAAAAATTATGTGTAAGCATGACATTAATGGAATGTACAAATAATTTAATAAAAGAATATGACGAATGTAAAAATGCATTTAACTTAATAAAAAACACACTAAATGTTATTAATAAGGAAAGTGAGGAATTAAAAATTTTTAAACACCTTTATGATTGTCTATTTTCACTTTTAGTGATACTTGGTTTTGAAGATTCAAAAAGAAAACTTATTGCATCAAAAAATAACCTAATACAACTTTTAAATAGAATTATCGAAATTTCAGAAACTAACTTAAAAAGTTTAAATATGCTTATGAGCATTTTACCACAAAAAAAAGTCTAATATGTAATTAAAATTCCACTATATAAAACGAGAAACAGCGCTAGGGTTCCTAGTTTTTCTGATACCTAGACACTAGATCTCCATTTCGAAAAAATTCTTCATATGAGAAAAAAGTCTCAAAAAATATTTAATATAACTATTAAATCATTTTTAACGAAACATTCTTA
>CAKMMH010000138.1 GCA_927798255.1 uncultured bacterium
GAAAATATTTTAAAAAATATTATAAAAATCATAAAGAAAATAGGGATTGATCCTTTTGTTATAACTACTCCAGCCGCAGTTTTAGGGGTTGTTTCTCATTTAGCAAAAGATTTCTTTAAAACTGATTCTGCTATTATTGAAAAATGGGGGGATTTTATACATCTTCTTTATATTCACAATAATAATCAAGTTCATGAACGTAGTTTACCAATAGTTTTAAATAATGAAGCTGTATCTCAAGATAATCTTGTATCGCAACTTAGAATCGCAATTCGTGCATTTGAAAAAGATACTAATAGTCAAATTTCAAATATTTATTATGGAAAAAATATTGACGAACGTATTGTTAAAAAAATTGGTAAAGAAGTAGAAGAAATAGATTTAGGGCAATTTATAAATTTTAAAAGTGCTAGCAATGATGTTACTTTTTCAGCTCTATCTTCTTTTCTAGTTCAAGATTCAATGCCTTTTAGCTTGTCTAATTTTAGAATGGGAAAATTTGATTGCGTTGTTGAACCTCAAGAAGTTCTTAAAATTTTAAAGAGAATGCTTCCTGTGACAATTACTTTCTTAGTATGTATTTTTATTGGTTTATTTTCATTTTATTACATTAGAGAAACTAGAATAAAAAATATATATCAAGGAATTAAGGAAGCAATTACAGATAAGATTAAGCTTCCAGATGATGTTGATGATGACCCAGAGGCAATTATTAGGTCTTTAACTAATGCAAGAAATGTTCTAGAGACAGATTTATCACAAATAGCTTCTAGTTATGCTATTTCACCTTCGAAAATTTTAGAGATATTATCACTTGATTTATCAACTATAAAAGGAGTTGAGGTTAGTAGCTTTGAGTTTAAAGCAAATAGTGTGAAAATATTAGGTAATGTTCCAAGTTATAGTGACTTTGAGCGATTACAAAAAATATTAGATAAAAGAAGTAATGTTTTTAAAAATGTTAGCGCAAGTCAAACTTCTGGAAAAGGAAAAGTGATAAATTTTAACGTAATTATTAATTTAGAAGATTGATTTATAAATAGATTTTATGAGTAAATTAAAAGTAAATAATAGCATAAAGAAATATTATTTGAGTTTAAACCCAAGAGAGAGAAGACTTTTCGTCGTAATGGTAATACTAGTGGTATTTATGGCTGTTTGGCGTTTAGCTCCAAGTCTTGGTGAGGTAGGAAATATTTTCGTTGAGCAAAAGACTAGATTAAAAGAAGCAACAAATGCTATCGGAATTTCACAGAAGATTGTTAATAAATATTTACAACTCAAAAGTAAGCAAGGGCAAATAGAAAAAAAATTTGAAAAGAATGAATTTAAAGAAGGACATTTAAGTTATGTTGATTCCTTAAAATCTCCAGATATTGTTGAATTTTCGATAGGTGCTCAACAAGAAAAGGAATTTGGAAAAGATTTTAACCAAGTAACATTTAAAATTAATTTTAAGGCATCTTCTCTTGCAACAGTGATGAATTTTATTAAAAAGCTAGAGAATGAAAAAAGGAAGTATTTAATTTCAGAATTAAGCATAAAAAAGGCCTATGGTTATCTTGTAGTAGTGATAGAAGTAAATAGTATAGAGAGAAAAAAATAAATTATGAGTTGGTTAATAGTCATTAGTCTAATAGTATTTTCATTAATATTAGTTTTTATCACTAAACTTGTGTTTTTAAAGTTTTTAAATGGTTCGAGTGAGAATGAAAAATTAGCTTTAATAAAGAAAACAGAAAATTCTTTAAAAGAATTAAAAGATTCCTTTAAAAATATTGATGAACTAGCTTCAAAATTACAATTAAATACAGTTGTAATTCAACTTAATGAAACTCAAAGCAAGATGAATGAAGAAAAGGACAAGCTAGAAGAAATTGAAAAAAGATTAAAGGTTGCAAAGAAAAAGATGGAAGAGAAAGAAATTTTGCAGCAAGAGTTAAAAACTAGCAAAGAAGAAGATGAAAAAGAGCTTCAGGCGCTTTTAAGTAATTATGAGAAAAATTCAAGTGAATCTAGGGTGTTAGAGAAGGTTCTTGCTGATCAGATGAAGATTTTAGAGGAACATTCTAGAAATCAGGAGTATTCTAATATTCAACGGGATTTCTTTAATACTTTAAATGAAACCTTAGAAGAGTCTAGTAGTAATTTGTGTTCAGTAATTACAGAATATGAGCAAATGTACGAAAGATTATCTGCATTAAAAAAACAGCTTACCGATTTAGAGGTTGAATACGCTAAATTGGTTGAGAGTAAATTAACGCCGTAAGCATTTTTTTGTTGATTTTGGTTTAATTTAGTAGTATTTTCTAAAATTGTACCAATTGAGGGCGCAGAATTTTAATAATTTTCGATAGATATCATAGGTATCAATAGGATTTTTACATGTCTTATGTGAGGATGCTATTGTTTTCTTTACTAAGATTTTTATTTACTATATATTTAAAATATGTTTTAAGCTAGTTGTGTGGTTTTTTGCTAATGGTTTAAGTTTTTTAATTATTTCATTGGTAAAATTAGTTATAACAAACAACAAGGCAGTAGGAAGCGTTTGTAGTTTTAAGGTCCTTTTATAAAGATAACGTAACTTTTTAAAAGTTGTTTTTCTAAAAGAACTTATTTAAGAATATTTGAAAGGAGATACAAATGAACAAACCAGGGACTATTTCAAAAAAATTAACTGATTCACATATGAAGCAGATATATGTCCTTAGAGCTATGTCAAAAGATGCTGTTTTAGATGGTAGTAAGAAAAAAAGCAAACAGTATAAGATTGAGGAAATAAATGTTAATAGTGGTTTAAATGATGAAAAAGAAACTCAGAGGTATTTATTTATTCTTGAGGGGCAAAAACTAGTTTCACCTTTTCCTGAAGGGGATTTTACATCTAAAACTTGGTATATAACTCAAAGAGGATTAGAAGCTGTAAAATTAGTTTCAAATATTTAACGTGTAATTTATATTATTATTTATAGAGAAAAATTTTATTAATACCTTTATTTTTTAAAGTTTTTATAGTAACATATATAATGTTTTTTGAACAAACGATCTTTTGTTATGCACTTGTAGCTCAGTTGGATAGAGCATCTGACTTCTAATCAGAGGGTCGCAGGTTCGACTCCTGCCAAGTGTATTTTCTTTTTTCTGTTGTCTTTATCCACTAAGCTATAATATCCAATAAGTAATCAGTCATTTCTTTATCAACTTTTATAATTTTTGCGCTTGCTTGAACTTGAGTCTTTGCATCATTTAGTCCGATAATATTATCTACTAGGTTAGTGGTTTCTAAACTATCTATTTTTGATATATTTTTAGCATGAGTTTGAGCTTTTTGAGTTGCTAAATGTATGGAATTTAATGCTGTTGAAAAAATAGAGTCTATCATAAGAGTAAATATCGTAAAAATTAAAAAAAACTTTAGTAAAAAATGTTTTCTTTATTTTATCTCTTTGAAAAATTTAAGTTTTATTATAAATATTAATTAATTTATTATAAATATTAATTAATTAATGTTATTATAAAACTAAAGAGAGTCGGTTGTTAAAGTTTTATTAGTTTTTTTTCGATTTTTTTGTTATGAAAACGAAATTTAAAATTCAATATATATTAGCTTTCCTTTTAACTGTAATTGTTTTTAATCTTAGCAATTCATATGCCTTAACAAATAAGGATGTATTGAAAGTCTCGGAGATATCTGACACAAAGTTCCTATGTCTTTACTATGTTAATGGTACTAAGCTAGCTCAAACGCGTAATGATGGTAGTCTAGTTTTTTATGATATTAATAATAAACTTAATACATTTAAGAAAAAAAGAGATAATAATCGCGTGAAATATTTAAGTGCTACAAGTTTAAAATCAAGAAGGTCTTATTATTCAAAGTATATAAAATTCAAAAAAGTATTTAAACAAGTTAAACAATGCAAAAATTATAAAACTGGAAAAATTGCTTGTGAGATATTCGAAGCGAACAATTTAAAATATAAAATTCTTAATGGTGTAAAATGTAATAATTTATCAGAAAGCGTAGTTGGTAAAATATTAATTAATATAAATAATGAAAATGAAGGTATTTGTTCTGGAACACTTATTGCACCAAATGTTTTTCTTTCTGCTGCTCATTGTTTTGATGATGGAGACAAAATAAAAAGTGTTAAGGTATCTTTTGCTGGAAAAAAATACAATGCAACAAAATGGTACGTAAACCCAGCATATAATGGTGATAGTGAAAAAGGTGATATTTCACTAATATATATTAAAGAAGTGGCATCATATTCACCTTTTAAACTTGTTAGTAAAAATTATAAACCTAGTAAAAATGAAATTTCTGTCATGATAGGTCATGGAATTGCAAATTTTAACCCTTATATAGTTGGTTTTTATGGTGGTTTTGCAACAATTTCAAAAACGACGCAGTCAGGAATATATATTGCTTATAGTAGTAAGTTTGGTGAATCAAATACATGTAATGGTGATTCTGGTGGACCACTTGCAGTGTATGAAGATGGTTCATGGAGACTTTTTGGTACAACATCTTATGGAGATGATGATTACTGTGGTTATTATGCAAAGGCTGAAAACTCTTGGTGGTCGAGAATAAATTCTAAAGAAAATATTGAGTTCTTAGAAGATCATATTCCAGGAATATTTGATTAAATTCTTGTATCAGGTAAGCTGGAGGCTGGTTGCAGGTGGCTGATAGCTGATGCGGATGCAAAAAGATTTTAATATAGAAGAAAAAGGCTTGAAAAAAGTTTTATAAATCTCAAGCCTTTTTTCCTATAAATTAAATCAAGTAATCAGGTATCTGGTCAGCTGGTATGCTGATAGCAGAAAGCAGGTTTTAGGTAAGCTGGTATCAGAGTGCAGAAAATCTGGTTGTAGGTATCTGGTAGCTGATATACAAATACAATTTACGCTGTCACCTATATAATATTATTTTTTTAGTAATTTTAATCTATTTGATGCTTCAATAGTTTTTTCTCTGCTTGCAAAAG
>CAKMMH010000139.1 GCA_927798255.1 uncultured bacterium
TTGAGAAAAAGGGACGGACCTTCTAAATATTGAGGTCCGTCCCTTTTTCTCAAAAGTGAGAATTTTCCTCCGTCCCTTTTTCTCGCGTTTTCCTCCGCCCCTCTTTCTCGCTAGCTCTTTTCTCATCTTCCTAATCTATAGCAATTATCAAAAAGCGAAACGAAGAAGTTGCCCCATTTTTTATTTTCGACTTTTTCGCTTGTTACTAAATTGATTTCGCCAATAAGTTCGTCATTTAAATAACATTTTTCTACACCAACGACTTCAAAGTAATCTAGAGGAGCTTTTATATTTTCTTTTAAAATAATTTCTGTTCTAATGTCTTTTTCGTTTCCTTTACCTATTAGTGCGGTAAGATCATTACCTGCGACAATATCTATTTTTTCAGATTTTGATTTTGGTATTTCTATTGAAGTTGCAACTTCACCTTTTTTTATTAAAACTTTATTGCTGAAATTTGCAAAGCCATAATCTAATAATTTTCTTGCATCATCGAATCTGTTTTGAGGAGTAGGGGCATGAACTACTACCGAGATTAGTTTTAAGTCGTTTCGTGAAGCTGTAGCACTAAGGTTATAACCAGCAAGTGAGGTAGAACCTGTTTTTAAACCTGTGCATCCAGAATAAAATCTTACAAGCTTATTAGTATTAACAAGTTGAGATTTTCCATCACGCAGAGTATCCATCCATATTTTTGTATAGTTATGTATTTGAGGATGATTTTTACTTAGCTCACGACTCATAATAGCAATGTCATAGGCAGATGTTAAATGACCATCTTCATCAATTCCGTGACAATTCTTAAATAGGGTATCGTTCATACCTAATTCTTTTGCTCTAGCATTCATCATTTCAACAAAAGCTTCCTCACTACCGTGCGATAAATTCTGACATTGCCACACTGCAATCATTTGCAGATACAACGCAAATTGCTTTTAACATTTCATCTACAGTTAGGTTTTCTGTTTCATCTAGCCAGATTTGTGAACCGCCCATTTTGCTTGCTTTACTACTACATGAAACACTATCTGTTAAAGAAATACGGTCACTATCTAAAGCTTCCATAATTAAAAGTAGAGTCATTACTTTTGTGACACTTGCTGGCCTAAGTTTTACATGTTCATTTTTAGCATAAAGAATTGTTCCAGAAGTTTCATCCATAAGAATCGCACTTTCAGAATTTAAATCTAATTGTACTTTATTATCTATTTTACTAATAGTTTCAACGACTGCATCTTTTGACCAAACAGGAATGTTGCTTGCAAGTGAAATTATTGGAGTTAGTATAATAAAAAAACTCAAAGTAATTGATATAAATTTTTTCATAATTAATAACCTCCTAAATAATGTATATTCGCTTTAAATAATCTTATGCAAAAATATAAATTTGCTAAAGATTTTAAAAATTGAATAATTAAAAATAGAAAAATATAAAAAATGGATACCTATTAATCCCAGCAATGGCAAGACTTTGCAAAATTTGCGACATAATGTTACAAAAATGTTACAAAAGTTTTACATTTTTATTAAATAAGTCTAATTTCTTGAATGGATTTTTCTAGTGTGCTAAACTTAATACTAGTGAAACTATGTAATAGAGGAGAGGATTGTATTATGATGATAGGACCTATGAAAAAGAAAGTTGTTACATCAGCTGTTGTTACTGGAATTATTTTAATACTTGTTTTTGTTGCATTATCTGCTGTTTATATTGCTAATACAAATAATAAGATTGCAGAATTGCAAAAGAAAGGTGAAGTTGTTCAAAGATATGTATTTACGAAAGATATGGTTGTAGGCGATGTAGTTACAGCTAATGATGTTATTCTTGTAGATGTTAAAGGTGAGAGTGCTGCAAGCGATTCATATACTAATTTTGACATGATTGGCAGAAGATTAAAAATTAATGCTGAAAAGAAAACTATAGTTACAGCATCTCTATTTTATGAAGAAGATAAAGATCCAGAAATGACAACAAGACTTCAAGAATTTAATATGATTACTTTACCTAGTGACCTAGATGTTGGTGATTATATTGATGTTAGAATTCGTTTTGCTACTGGAGAAGATTATGCAGTAGTTGTTGGCAAGAAAGTAGAGTTACTTGGCGCTGCTGAAGAAAAGAGTAACACAATCTTTTTAAGACTAAACGAAGAAGAAATTGTGAGAATGAGCAGTGCTATTATTGAGTCTTATGTAAAAGGCGGAATTAATTTATATGCTAACAAATATGTAGATCCAGATAGTCAGTTATATACATACAGTAGAGTTGATTTCGTAGAAAAATATGAAAATGCAAAATATGAAGTAATACCTACAGATACGTTAGAAACAGTATCAGGCGAAGTAAAAATTCCAGATGGTGTATTAACAAGCGGCGACGAATATTTAAGAGAAAGAACAGTAACAGAAATTGCTTCAATAATTGGATTAAACAAAGAAGAAACAGAAAATATTAAAACAGCTTTAGCAAATAAAGATGAAGATACTTTAGCATATTACAAAGATAAACTTGTTACAGGAACAAAATCAATCGTATCAAATTATCCAGTTAGAACAGAAGTTGCTACTTTAATTAAAAACAATCCGAATATTTTAGCTGAGATAAAACAAAAATATGATATAGCAGAATTAGAAGCTAGAAGAGCTACTTTGATGGAAGCTGATTACTATAAATATCAAGTTGATATGGATGGTAATTTGATTTTAGATGCAAATGGAAAACCAATTAGAGCTTATGATGCAAATGGAAACCCAGCATATAACGAGGATTATATAAAATCTGTTGACGATAGATTAAAAACAGAAATAGAAACACAAAAGAGTGAAAGACAAGAATACTTACTTGCTTTAATTCAAAAACAAAGAGCAGCTACAACGACGACAACTGAAAAATAGAGGAGGAATTAATTTATGAAATGTATAGGTTTTGTTGGAAGTGCAGACAAAACAGAATTAGTAATGTATATTGCAAAAGTTTTATCTTCACTTGATAAAAAGACAATATATATAGATGCGACTACAAAGCAAAAAACAAGATATATAATACCTACAATAGGCGATATGGAAGAGCAAAATCAATACGTTGTACAACATGATGGTGTTGAGTTTGCTATAGGATTTACGAACATGTTAGAACTTAAAAAATATTTTCTTTCAAAAGGAGAAGATTTTACAGAGTTTGAATATGTTTTGGTTGACACAGATGTTCCTGAGATGTGCGAGGAATACGATTTAAAGAGTGCAAATAATCTATTTTTCGTATCATCTTACGACAAATATCACATAGTAAAAGGAATAGAGCTTTTAAAATATATGTGTGCTATGAAAAGAAAAGTAGATACAGATGCACAGCTAGTGTTAACAAAGCTACTATATTACAGTGATATTAATACAGCAGATAGCAGATATATAGACAGACTTACAGATAACTTACCACTTTTGTGGGCACACGATACTATAAACTTCCCATATGACCAAGGTGACTTATCTGTAAACATTCAAAATCATTACGAAAATAAAATAGACATTAGAAATTTATCTGCAGCATACAAAAGTGCAATTGTTGATACTGTTTCGATGATAACGGGAGATGAGAAACCATTACTTAAAAAGGTTTTGAAAAATATCGAAAAAGTTGCAAAATTCTCGAGATAGTATAAAAAGGAGGAATAATATATGCCAGTAGTATCTTTTTGGAATCCTGTTGAAACTTCGCAAGCATCGACGACTTCGTCGATAGCTGCGGTTGCTACAATGCTTCCTGCAAAATGTAAATATAGAACTTTAATTACTCAAACACATTATTCAGATTTTTCACTTGAGTCAGCTTTCTTTAATATGGATAAGTTAGGTAATAAGGGTGCACTTGATATTGCAGATACAGGTGTAGATGCATTGGACAGATTACTTAGAAGTAATAAGTTATCTCCAGAAAGCATCCCAAACTATGCAAAACCAATTTATAAAGGAGAAAGGTTAGAACTTTTATACGGAACTTTTAAAAACGATTTAGATTCTTATTCTAGGATTTTAGAAACGTTTCCTATAATAGTTGATTATGCTAGTCAGTTTTATGACATTGTATTTCTTGACTTGAATAAGGGTTCATCAAATCAAGAAATAATGAAAATATTACAAAAGTCTGACTTAATTGTTTTAACAATGAGCCAAAGTATGATTAACTTAAAGAAAACTTTTAAGGCTATGGATACATTAAAGATTTTACAAGAAAAACCTATTATACCTGTTATAGGTAAGTACGACAGATTTTCAGATTTCTCAGATATGAACATTAAAAGAGTTTTCAATTATAAAAAAGGAAGATTATATACAATTCCTTATAATACAAAATTCTTTGATGCTTGTAACAAAGGTGAGCTAAGATCGTTTATAGCAACAAATATAAATGCTGATCCAGCACTTGATAGAAACGGTTTCTTTATTAATGAAACAGGAAAATTAGTTGATGCAATACTAAATAATTTGAGTTCGAAATTGATAGATAGATAACCTTTTAGAAAGGTGGTAAAAACGTATGTTTTTAAACAATGCAATTATATTTATACTTATAGGTGCAGCTATTGCTTTTATCGTATATATCTTTATGAGAAACGATAGCAATTCTGTAGTTAAATTAAATAAGGATGGAAGAACATACACAGTAGATCAAATGACAAAATTCATAAAAGCACGTATGGATGAAATCACGAGAACAAACCTTTATGATATAGGTCTTTCTGAAGAAGAACTAAGGAGAAGAAAAAACAAAAAATATGAACTAAAGAAAGCTTTAAAAGGTTGTACTTATGGAGATGTCAATGATAAAAAGTATGTAAAAGAATTAATCTTCGATTTGCTTCATAGAGAATATGGAGTAAATCAGGTCAATATAACTTCAGCTATAGATTTTGATAACATTGAAAAATTGACAACAATTGATAAGTTTGATATATTACTTTGTAC
>CAKMMH010000140.1 GCA_927798255.1 uncultured bacterium
GTCCTCCACCACATCAATGGGTAATAAATGGGATGATAGTTTTTCCCTCTAAATTATTTTTTTCGATAAATGTCATAATTACGGGTGCAACTGTTCCCCACCAATTAGGTGAACCTATAAAAATAGTATCATATTTTGATAAATCACCACTAAAGTTTTCTTTAAGTTCTGGCCTTACACCATTTTGAATTTCTTTTTTTGCTTGCTTAACAACTTCTTTGTAATCTGTTGTATATGGGACTTTAAGTTCAATTTCAAAAATTGTGCCTTTTACAATTTCATTAATTTTTTTGTCAACTACTTTTGTGTTTCTTCCCCATGAGTAATAAACAATTAAAGTTTTATTACCTTTAGAATCATCTTTGATCTTAGCATCATCTGCTAAACAAATATTAAAACAAAAAATAATTGATGATAAAAATAAGATTAATTTTTTCATGGTATCTCCTTTTTATAATTATTTATCCTTCAAAGTGCTTTGCAACATCAACTAGCTTTTCACTAATTTTAATATGTTGAGGGCAAAGTTTCTCACATTTTTTACACTTAATACATGAACTAGCTTTTCCACTATCTTTAGTTAAATTATTATAGTAAAACTTTTGAATAGAAAAACCTTTTGCTTCTGCTCTTTTATCAGCATTATAAAGTGCAAAAAGATTTGGAATAAGAATTTTTCTCGGACAGTCTGCAACGCAGTACTGGCAAGCAGTACAAGGAACAGAGTTTCCTTTATTAATTATCTCAACTACATTTTTAACAAGTCCTTGTTCTTTCTCGCTTAGGGGCTTGAAGTTTTTCATGTAGCTAGTGTTATCTAAAAGTTGCTCCATATTACTCATGCCACTAAGAACTACTAGTACTTCAGGAAAGCTTGCAGCATACCTTATAGCTAAAGAAGCTGATGACATATTCGGATATTCTTTCTTTAATAACTCATCTGCTTCTTTTGGTAAGTTTACAAGTGTTCCTCCTTTTACAGGTTCCATTACGATAACTTGTTTACCATATTTTTTGCAAACCTCTAAACATTTTCTAGATTGGATACTTGGGTTATCCATGTCTAAATAATTTAATTGAATTTGTACAAACTCAGGTTCTGGATTTTCTTTTAAAATTGTTTCTAAAAGATCTGCTGTATCATGAAAAGAAAAGCCAATATGTTTAATTTTTCCTTCTTTTTTCTTTTTTGCGATAAATTTAAAACTTTCGTATGCTTTTGCAGTGTCGTAATTTGATACATTTAAATTATGAAGTAAGTAATAATCAAAATAATCAATGCCACAATTTTTAAGTTGTTTATTAAAAATTTCTTCTTGGTCATCTTTTGATTTTAAATACATCATAGGAAGCTTGGTTGCAACTTGAAATGTTTCTCTTTTATGTCTTTTAACAAGTGTTTCTCTTAAAGTTTCTTCGCTTTTTGACCCCATATACATCCAAGCTGTGTCAAAATAAGTAAAACCTTCTTCTAAGAATTTATCTACCATCTTTTTTACTTGCTCAATATCGATTTTTGTTGGGTCAGTTTGGTCAAGTTGTGGAAGACGCATAAACCCAAATCCAAGTTTTTTTATTTTTACAGCATCATTTGCAAAGGCATTTTTAGTTTTAAAACAATTAAATTTAGGAAGAGTTAAAAATGCAAATGCTCCTAGCATACTTTTTAAAAATGTTCGTCTGTTCATAATATAGTTTCCTTTAAATTAAATTTTAGTGAACTCCTAACGAAGTATTTTAATAATCAATTTTTTAAATCTGTTTCCTGTTCTTCTATCCCATTAATAAAAATAGTTTTTACAGGACATTCTAAAGCACATTTTCCGCATCCTATGCACTTATTGCCATCTACTGTTGGTGCCTCTCCATCAAGCTTTGTAATGGCATTCTTAGGGCACGTTTCAACACAAAGTCCACATTGGATACATTCACTTGTATTAATAAAAGCTTTACCGATTTTTGTATTTTGTTTTTCTTTTAAAGTTAGTCTTTTTAAAGCTCCAGTTGGACATACGTGAGAGCAAATATTACAATCAAATTTACAAAAGTTTTCTGATAAATCTAAATGTACTGCTCCAAATGTTTCATCTTTTGGTTTTATAATATTTTGAGGGCAATTTTTAGTGCAAAGATTACAATTTAAACAATTGCTAACAAATTCTTTATTGCTTCTTGCCCCTGGTGGTAAAATTATATTTTTAATACGTCCAATCTCATTTTTTACTTTATATGAAATTCTTTTAAAAGTTACGAAAAAAGTTCCAAGACAAATAGCATCAAAAATAAATCTTCTTTTTGTTATATCAAATAATTTTTCTTTTTGAGTATCTTTTTTAATATTATCTTTTTTATAATTAATAGCATTAAGCTTACAAGTGCCTACGCATTTAAAACATTTTACACAAGTTTCATTTTGAACTATGCCATTTTCTATATCTATAGAATTACTTTGACAATTCTTTACACACATTCCGCATTTTACACATTTAGATTTATCAATATTAATTTTAAAAATAGAATATCTTGAAATTAACCCTAAAATAGTCCCAACTGGACAAATATTTGTGCAAAAAAATCTAGATCTTAAAATTACTAAAAGAATAATAGCACTAACTATAATAAGAGAGGTTTTTGTGAGGCTACTTGCTGATACAAATATCGTGTAAGGCTCAAGATATTTTGCTAAAAATACGCTTGAACCAAAGAGTGCGCCATAAAAAACACTTGCGATTAGATATTTATAAATTTTATTTTTTTCAAAAGTTTTATTAAATTTGCAAAATGGTTTTGCTAGGTAAAAAATGATTTCTTGTAGTAAGCCAAGTGGGCAAAGAAAAGAACAGTAAATTCTTCCAAAAAGAAAAGTAAGTAATAAAAGTGTTAAAAATGTACCAAGTGCAATATAAGAAAAATCGATTAATATTCTTTCAAGAGTTGAAAAAAATTGAAAATTAAAAATAGGAATTTTATAAAAATTATTTGTTAAAGATAATATAAATAACAATAAGAATGAAATTGCTAAAACATTTCTTATGGTTTGAATATGTAAAATTTTCTTTTTCATAATACTTTATTATAAGAGTTCAAGTTAACTCGAAGTCAAGAATGTTTTATAATTTTTTATGTGCGCATATGAATTATTCTATTGGTGAAGTTTCAAAAATTACAGGTCTAACGACTCATACATTAAGGTATTACGATAAAGAAAGCTTGCTACCATATGTAAGGAAATTAAAAAATGGTATTAGAGAATTTTCAGATGATGATTTAAATTGGATTAAGATAATTGAATGTTTAAAATCTACTCGACTTCAAATTAAGGAGATAAAAAAATATATTGATTTGCACGAACAAGGCGATAAAACTTTGACTGAAAGATTGAGCCTTTTTGAAAATCAAAAACAAAAAGTACAAGAACAAATAAATACTCTAGAAAATTGTATGGAAAAAATTAATTATAAGATAAAATTTTTCAAATCAGCTATGAAGTATGGTTCAAAAAATGTTTTTAAAAATGAGCCTAAATTGGAAAAGGAATGTAAAAAGCTCTTTTTCAAATAAACTATGTTACCTTATAGATTATTTATAATATATTAAAATAATTAAATATAAAATTTTCTAATTACGTGATTTTAGTATTAAAAACATGTATAATACTCCCTAAATTGTGCTACTTTAAAGTGCAATCGTTTTATGGTTAAAATATAGGCTCATCGGCGGCTAAGAGAGTTGTCATGAGAAAAATTACGATTTTTAAGGGAGAGATTTATACTTCTCCTTGAACTAGGTTTTTTAAATTCTACTTAATCTTTTCAGTCGCAGAAAAGAAAAAAGAAAAAGTCGAAATGTGGATTGAAAAGTTTTATTTAAAGGAGTTTATTGATGAAATCACTCTTTGCGGAGTGGTTCATTACGCATTATCTGGTGGATGCTGTAATGACGATGCCGATAAATTCGAGAGTATGATGTATGAGTTATATACGGATTACGCTCGTAAGTTATCGATTGGGTATTATCGTGCAGATATCGTTACTCGAACACATTATTATGATGGGTACATCGCTCCTAACTGTACAAGTTTTCATCTTTTTCCAAAAGTAAAATAGAGAAAGGATAATGATGAATTTTAAACAGATGTTTTGTCGTGATTTTTATGACGACAATCAAGAATATTTTGAGTTCACGATTCGCACCGTGATTCCTAAAAACAAAAAACAACTTACCACCAACTGGGCGAATATGTACAAACTTTCTGGCGTCATTTTTAAAGAAGTGACAAACGGTCTTGAGTTTGAGGTTCAAGGTGATTGTTTAAAGGAGCGCGACGAACTTTTCGATGATCTCCTTAAAGAGCTTTATTCTGTCGTAGACGGAAAAGAAGAGATTTATTATTCGATGCAAGACTCTAAACGGCCTGATTTTTCCTGGGATGGTGTCGTCTATCCTAAAGGGGGTCACTTCGAGTACTCAAAGGGTGCCGTCGAGTATCTGCTCTAATGGTTATGTTTGGGAACAAATTTCCCATAAAAACGCGAGAGATATTTTTCTTATGGTGTTTCTCGCGTTCTTTTTTATTTCCATTTTTATATTCAAGTTTCTTGAAGTTCAAAGTATTCTAGTTTATCCTAATTATAGCTTTATAAATTTTAAAGGAAGTTGTAAAAGTGCCTCAAGATTCAAATTTTGTCCATTTACATGTTCATAGCCAATATAGTTTATTAGATGGTGCAGTTAAACTTAAAAGCTTACTTAAAAAAGTTGAAAGTATGGGGCAACCTGCCGTTGCAATTACAGACCATGGGGGTATGCATGGAGCTGTGGAGTTTTATGTTGCGGCAAAAGATTTTAATGTAAAACCAATAGTAGGAATTGAGCTTTATGTAACACCAAAAGATAGATTTGAAAGAAAGACTTTGGCAAATGGTGGTGCGGGAACTTTCCAGTTAATTGCTCT
>CAKMMH010000141.1 GCA_927798255.1 uncultured bacterium
GCTAGCCTTGGGCTTGGCGATAAACAAGAACTTTTTAAGCTATCCTCTGACATTTGGTTGACATGGAACAAGCAGGGGGAGGCACGATGGTGCGTTTCTTGCAAGAACTATGGTTCAACCGATTCGTCATTAGCAAGAGTATACTTAATGGACACTAGAACTGAGGAAATCACATTCTTCAATCTAAATGGTGCACCAATTAACAATAAGGCTGCTAAGGCGAAAGCAGAAGGGTTGGTAAACGACTTAAAATGGAAAGCCGAGAACCCAATCTTATACGCTGTGGACGGTCAGCCTACGTGGATCATGACTTTAACGATGAGTAGTACCACCGAGAAAGGGGGGAGCTATAGCAATGGAGAAGTCGCCGCCATTGCGTGCGTTAATTATCAAAAAGAAATACGCACGTATAAGACGGACAAAAAATCTGTTATTGCAGATTATTGTGCACTGTTGCAAGAAGAGAGAAATAATGACATAGATCAAGTTGGCGAATTTTTTCTTGATCCTTGGATATGGTTTTAAAGATTAACCTTATGGGGGTTAGCTTTGTCTCGCTTGAGATTGGGCTACCCCTTTTTTTTAATTTATAGTTAAAAATTTAATGAGAAAATATTAAATATAACACAAAAATAAAAGTATCAAATTGCAATCTTAAAATTCGCAACATTTATACTATAAAAATTACTTTGCGCTTTATTAAGGTTTTTGATAAAAACTTTACTATTTTCCCTTGAAAATGATTAGACCAAAGCAGAAAATAAATGTATTATATTACATTCAAAAATTTAAAGATTTTTGCTAATAATTTTTCTAGGAATTTTAGTGTTTAAAAGGATTTTATCACATGAAAAAAGATATTTTAATTACAGCAGCACTTCCTTACGCAAATGGCGCAATTCATATTGGACATATTTTAGAATACACTCAAGCAGATATTTACAATAGATTTCAAAAAATGATAGGTAATAACTCAATTTACTGCTGCGCAGATGATACGCATGGAACTCCCATTATGCTTAAAGCAAAAGAAAGGGGAATAACCCCTCAAGAGCTTATCGCCGAGGCTTCTATTAACCATCAAAATGATTTTAAAGATTTTTTAATTGAGTTTGATAATTACTACTCTACAAATTCACCTGAAAACAAAGAGCTTGTTGAGTTCTTTTTTAATACATTAAATCAAAAAGGACATATTGAGAAAAAAGAAATTGAGCAAGCATATGATGAACAAGAACAAATGTTTTTACCTGACAGATTTATAAAAGGAACTTGCCCAAAATGCGGAGCAAAAGATCAAAATGGAGATTCTTGTGATGTGTGTGGCGCAACGTATTCGCCACTTGATATGGCTGATGCGGTAAGTGTTGTAAGTGGTAAAAAACCTATAAAAAAATCTTCAACACATTACTTTTTTAAGCTTACTCATTTTGAAAGAGAATTAAAAGAGCTTTTACAAAGTGGTTTTGTAAATGAACAAACTGCAAATAAAATGAACGAGTGGTTCAAAGAAGGACTTCAAGATTGGGATATTTCAAGAGATGCTCCTTATTTTGGATTTAAAATTCCAGGGGAAGATGAAAAATATTTTTATGTATGGCTTGATGCTCCAATAGGTTATATTGCATCACTTAAAAATTATTGTGATAGACATAATATCGACTATAAAAAGTTTTGGACAAAAGATAGCGAGAATAAATCTGAAGTTTATCACTTTATAGGAAAAGATATTTCTTATTTCCATACATTATTTTGGCAAGCAAGCTTAATGGGCGTGGATTTTAGAACACCAAAACATATTTTTATTCATGGCTTTATTACTGTTAATGGTCAAAAAATGAGTAAAAGTAGGGGAACATTTATTAGCGCTAGAACTTATTTAAATAATTTAGCACCTGAATATTTAAGATATTATTACGCTTCAAAAACTAATGGAAGATTAGAAGATGTTGATATTAATTTTGAAGATTTCGTATCAAAGGTAAATAGCGACCTTGTTGGAAACTTTGTAAATATTATAAGTAGAAGCGCAGGGATTTTAGGAAAGCATTTTGATAATACTATTTCTACTTTAAATGAAGAAGGACAAGTGCTTTTAAATAAAATTAGAGAAAAGAAAAACGAAATAGCAAATGCGTATAATGAATGTAAATATATTAATGCTGTAAAAGAAACACTTTTACTTTGTGATGAAGTAAATAAATATTATGAAGAAAATAAGCCTTGGGTGCTCGTAAAAGAAGATAAGGAAAAGGCTCAAAAGGTGCTAACTTTAGGGTTAAATGCGGCAAGAGTTTTGATGATTTATTTAAAACCGATTTTACCAAGTTTGGCAAAGAAAGTAGAGAAATTCTTTAATGAAGAAAATTATACATTTAATGATGTAGAAACTACATTAGAAAATGTTAAGTTAAATGAATTTGAAAGATTAATGGAAAGAGTTGATATTAAGAGTGTGGAGAAAATGGTAGAGGATACTAAAAAAGAATTAGAAGAATTAAATAAGAGTAAAAATCAAAATGTAAAAGAGGAAGTAAACGCGTCAGATATTACTCCAATTTTACCAGAGATTACGTATGACGATTTTGCAAAAGTTGATCTTCGTGTGGCAACTGTAGAAAATGCAGAGATTGTTGAAGGCTCAAATAAACTTTTAAAACTTACACTTAATATTGGAATAGAAAAAAGGGAAGTTTTTGCTGGAATAAAATCTTCATACAGTCCAGAAAAATTAATTGGTAAAAAAGTTATTATGGTTGCAAACTTAGCTCCTAGAAAAATGAAATTTGGTGTATCAAATGGAATGATTATAGCATCAGGAGAAGGAGAACTAATTTCTGTTGCAACACCTCTTGATAGTGAAAAGGCTAAGAGTGGGGATAGGCAGTTTTAAGTTATATATCCCAAATAGAAATAGAATTAGAGTTTTCGGTTAACAGTCTAATTTCATCTGTTAGACATATAAGTGAACCAAAGCCTGTTTTTATATTAGGGATTTTTAGCTTACTAAAATTTGCCACGTGTTCTTTTCATCTATAAATAATGGCATAGGATATGTTTGTAAAAAAAGGCTAGTATCATTTTTAGCAAGAAGTAAATCCTTTGGATTATCAAGAGATACATAATGCCTATCTTTTAAACATGAGTTCTTTAAAAATGTGGTTTTCCCGACTTGCCTCATTCCTGTTACAAGAATTGCTTTAAAATTATCATTAATTTTTTCTAAATAATTTGATAACGTCCTAATTTTGTACAAAAAATGAATTCCTTCACAAAAATTTGCAAAAATGCAACGTTATTGCATTTTTTGCAAATTTTTGTAATTTATGCAATATATTTAAATAGTTAATTTTTTGTATTAATAGGAATTCCTTACTTTTCCCACAAAATGCTAATTGGCAGTGCGACAAGATTATCTTTAAAATATAAAGTGTTTTCACCAGAGTAAAGAATGATGCCTAAAAATTCTTTTTCTTTAACAAGGTTATCTTTAAACCATTTAATGTGTTTAAAATCATCTACGCTTACCCTAGAGCCTCCTTTTACTTCTATTGCGAATATGTGATTTTTGTCATCCTCTAAGATAAAGTCAATTTCACGATTTGAGCGATCTCTATATTGATAAAGTGTAAGGCCTAGACTTAAATCAATTTGTGCCATAAGTTCGTTAAATACAAATGTTTCAATTAATTTTCCATATTTATCAGCATCAAATGCAATATCATCGTAGTGCCAATTTAATATAGCAGACATAAAACCAGTGTCAGTCATATAAAATTTATAAGACCTTGCAACTCTGTCATAATCTGATTTTATCCATGAAGGAAGAGAGTGTGATAAGTATAATGTATTTATCACTGCTAAATATTCACTAAGTGTTGGCTTAGAAATTCCTATGGCAGAACAAAGTCCTTGTAAATCAAGATATTTACTAGACCACGCAGCTAACACTTTAGTCAGTTCCTTTAAGCTTTCAGTTTTTCTAACGCTAGCTATATCTTTTAAGTCATGCTCGATTAATGCGTTTAAATAATCATTATGCCATTCTTTCCTGTCATCTTTATCTAATCGAACAGCTTCAGGATAACCGCCTCTAAGAGCTATATTTAAAATATTCTCTTTAGAACAATTAGGTATTTTTTCTGGAAACTCTTGTTTTTGTAATTTTTCAATAAAGGAAGGAAAAACGCCTTGAATTTCTCCTTCTGTTAAAGCTCTTAAGTGTATATTTTTAACTCGGCCTGCTAAACTTTCATTTACAGTAGGTAATTTATAAATATTTGCTGAGCCTGTTAAAATAAATTGACCATTAGTATTATCGTTATCAACTATCTTCTTTATTTCTGGTAATAAGAAAGGGGCTTTTTGAATTTCATCAATTATTAAAGGATTATTCTTATGTCTTAAAAAATCTGCGGGGTCATCTAAAGCTGCAGTTAAAAATGAAGTTTCATCTAATGTTCTAAAGGTAGCATCATTTAACGTAATTTGTTTTGTTAAAGTAGTTTTTCCTACTTGACGTGCGCCAGAAACAATTACAACTCTGCGAGTTTGTAATGCCTTTTCTAAAACAGGTTTTAACCATCTTAAATATTATTTCATAAATTGCCTCTTTGAACGATAATATATTAATATGATGCAAAAAGTAAAGTAAAAATGCGCAAAAAGTAAAATAAAAACCTGCGAAAAGTAAAATATAATCTTGCGAAAAGTAAAATAGAGAAAATTATTTAGTAATTTTAGTTAGTTGTGGATTGGGAAATTAAAAGATAAGCATTTAAAAATTACCTAATAATTTTTAGTTTCTTATCATCATTGTTAATAATTTATATTTGTAACGTATTGATTTTAAAAGACTTTATATTTTATTTTGGTTTTTGTTTTTTACTACTAAACAAATATATGAAATTTAAAGAGAATAAATCAATTATGCTAATAATTCTTCA
>CAKMMH010000142.1 GCA_927798255.1 uncultured bacterium
TTAACAAATATAGATACATCTGTACCTGATATGAATATTAATCCAATTAAAGAATCAAGAACTTATGGCGTTTATCCTAGGCATTTTCTTGAAGCAACGGTTGTTAACAAAGCAGATTGTGTTACAACTACAAGTGAGTACGTAGGGAAAGAAGTTTTAAAGATATTAGGAAAGAATCCTGATTTTATTATAGGTAATGCACTTTCTTTTAAAAGCGATGATGAAAGTACTAAAACAAATGAAAAAATTTCTGAATGTAGAAAATTTTTATTAGAATTTTGTAAAAGATTTTTAAAGAAAGATTTACCAGAAAATACAAGAATTTTTGTTATTTCTGGAAGATGTGAGTTTGAAAATAAAGGATTTGACGTTTTTATTGAGTCACTTGCTAAATTAAATGATGGAATTAAAAACGATTCTCAAACACCACCAGTTGTCGCATTATTCTTAACTTCATCTGGTGATAAAGGAGTGCATGATAGTGTAAGAAGAAGAGTTAAAGAGGGGATAGTATCAGATGGTACAGTTGGTATCACAACTCATAGACTTAATGATGAAGCTCATGATCCTATTGTTAATAATTGTTATAGATTGGGTTTAAATAACTCAAATGAAAATAAAGTTAATGTTATTTATGCTCCTGCATTCTTAGATGGTTTTGATGGCGCGTTTGATAAACCATATCTTGAAATTTTGAAAGGTGCTGATTTAGGAGTATTTCCATCTTTATACGAACCTTGGGGGTATGCACCACTAGAAAGTATGTCTCAAAAAGTACCTGCAGTGACAGCAAATGTTTCAGGAATCTCTCAGTGGGCTACAAGCCTTAAAAATCACGATGGACTTTTTATTTTAAATAGAAAAGGTAAAAATAAAAACGAAATAATAAATGAGCTTGAAGATATTTTGTTTAATTATATTAAAAAATCTCAAGATGAAATTAACAAATTAAAAAATGATGCATACAATTTAGCTAAAAAAGCAAATTGGAAAGATATATATCATTTATATGTTGAAGCATATGATAAGGCTTTAAAAGTTGCAGAAAAGAATTTTGATATTCTTGATTCTACAGATAGACAAATTGCTATGGCTAAAAGAAATGAAAAGCCATACTATCGTTCATTTACTGTAGTTTCTGATTTACCAAAAGAAATTAATAAGATTTATGATTTAGCTTACAATTTATGGTGGTCTTGGAATCCTGATGCAAGAGAACTATTTAATATGTTAGGTGATAATCTTTGGGTTGAAACAGGTTGTAATCCAGTTAAAATGTTAAATATTCTTTCAGATGATAAGATTGCAGATAAATGTAAAGATGCAAACTTTATTAATTTATACAATAAAGTAATTACTGATTTTGAAAATTATATGAACTGTAAAGATTCATATAAGAAAGATGGCGATGTGGCTAGTCAAGAAAATCCAATTGCTTATTTTTCAATGGAATATGGACTTCATGAGTGTATGCCAATTTACTCTGGTGGACTAGGGGGCTTATCTGGAGATCATTTAAAATCTTCTTCTGATATTAATATTCCTCTTCTGGGGGTTGGTTTATTTTATAGAGAAACATATTTTAAGCAATTAATTGATATGAATGGCTTCCAACAAGAAGAATACGAAAAATTAGATCGTTCAATGCTTCCTATGAAAGCACTTCTTGATGATAACGCAAATGAAGTTAAAGTTTGTGTAGAGCTACCAGGTAGAAATTTATATTTAAAAGTTTGGGTTGTAAATGTTGGAAGAATAAAATTATATTTACTAGACTCTGATTCAGAAGAAAACGACTCTGCCGATAGAGCGTTAACTGCAAGATTATATGGTGGTGATAGACGAATGAGAGTTAAGCAAGAAATTGCTTTAGGTATTGGTGGTGTAAGATTGTTAAGAGATATATTAAAACTAAAACCAAGTGTTTATCACTTAAATGAAGGTCACTGTGGATTTCTTGTTCTTGAAAGAATGTATAATTTTATGAAAGAAAATGGGCTTAACTATCAAGAAGCAAGAGAAGCAGTAAAAGCTTCAACTGTGTTTACTACGCATACTCCTGTTCCTGCAGGTAATGAAGTTTTTGAGTTCGATTTATTAAGGCATTACCTTTCAAATTATGTTGCTAGATTAGGAATAAGTTTTGAACAATTTATAGAGCTTGGATGCGAAAATCATGTAGGTGATACTGATAAATTCTCTATGACAGTTCTTGCTTTAAAACTAAGCTCTAGAGCAAATGGTGTTGCAAAACTTCATGGAGTTGTTAGTAGAAATATGTGGCAAAATGTTTGGAAGGGGGTTAATGAAGAAGATTTACCAATATTCTCTATTACAAATGGAATTCACACACAAACTTGGCTTTCTAACAATATGAGAAAACTTTACGATAAATATGTTGGCATTAAGTGGGGCGAAAATGATGATTCATTTGATGCTTGGAAGAAAGTGCAAAATATTCCAAATGATGAAATTTGGAGTGTTAAGTTAGACCAAAAGCAAAAATTTATTGATAGAATCAAAAATAAAATCAGAAAGGATTATGAAAAACGTGGTGAACCAAGAGATTATATTGAAACAGTAATTAATAGTTTAAGGGCTGATGTACTAACGATTGGTTTTGCAAGAAGATTTGCTACATACAAGCGTTCTGATTTATTCTTAAGAGATTGGGATAGAATAGTAAGAATTCTTTCAAATCATGATAGGCCAGTGCAAATTATTGTAGCTGGTAAAGCACACCCAGCAGATGTAGCTGGTAAAGAAATTATTCAGCATATAGTAAATGCGTCTCGTGCTCCTGAACTTAGAGGAAAAGTTGTGTTCCTTGAAAACTATGATATGGGAGTTGCAAGACTTATGACTCGTGGAGTTGATGTATGGCTTAATAACCCAGTCAGACCTCATGAGGCATCAGGAACATCAGGAATGAAAGTTTGCCCAAATCTTGGAGTTAATTTCTCAATCCTAGATGGTTGGTGGGATGAAGGATATAGCGAAGATGTCGGATTTAAAATTGATGCCGGTAAAGAATTTGAAAGCAGAGAGTATCAAGATGATATGGATAACCGTGCGCTTTTAGATGTCCTTGAAAATCAAATTGTCCCTATGTATTACGATAGAAACGATAGGGGATATTCTGATAGATGGATTCAAATCGCTAAAAATTCTGTGATGAAATTAAGTCCATATTTTAGCACTCAAAGAATGTTAAAAGAATATTACGACTTAAGTTATAATCCAACAGCTTCTAGATCTCAAATACTAGAACAAGATAATTTTGCTAAACTTAAAGAGTTAACAGATTGGAAGCGTAAAGTTTCAAATAGTTTCTCTACAGTTCAAATTACAAGATTAAATGTAGATGGTATTACTAGTGACTTAATGCCTGCAGGTGGCACAGTTTCGGTTTCAATGAATGTAAATCCAGGAAGACTTGATAAAAATGAATTACTTCCTGAGTTTGTGTTACTAAAACGTGCTGACAACAATAAAGGTGATATTATTACATCTAAACCTTTTGAATTTAAACAGTCGCTTGATAATGGCGAACTTCAATATGAAACAAGTTTTGATATAGCTCAAAGTGGTAACTATTCTTACGCAGTAAGAATTATGCCTCATAGCGACTTACTAGCTAATGCGCAAGAGACTGGACTTATCTGCTGGGGATAATACAATAGCAAGATACATTGATAATTGTGTTGTTATTTGAGGGAGCACCATCCTCGTTATACTAATAGTACACCCGTGGATCTATTTAGCTTCATCATTAAAGAAGAAAAGTGGATTGATTTTTGCGTGGCTAACGAAGAAAAGAATTGGAAAGCGTTATTCGATTATGTATCGTAAAATAATCGGGTAACAGAAATAAAACAATTCAATCGTGAAGATTTTGTACATTTCCTTTTCAAAATGCTTCACGAATTAGGACGTTTTTATTTGCTTCTTGAAAGTGAAGCTGAAGGGGGGTTAGATGGTCCCGACATCGTTCAACTTAAAGAAAGAACGCTTGAAGAAGCAAAAATTATCTACGGCATCGCTATAGAAGAGGGGAATATTCTTCCTCATAGCGAGTCGAAAACAGGTGCTTCTTTCCATTTGCATTTTAGCGCGAACATAGGAAAAATATTGCAAGTAACTCGTGCTTCGCAATATTTTACTTTGTTGACACCTGAAAACAGAGAAAATCGTCCTCTGAGTTTTATCAAGGATGTTGATAAAGTTAATAAAATTTCGTTGCTTTTTCAAGATGCAACTAAGTATCTTTGGGGCGTATTTGTTCCTCAATACGTAAAAGACGGTTTCAAGCCCTAACGGATGTTTATTCTAGCGTTTTTTTTATTTCAAGAAGTCCTTAAGACTTTGTTCTTATCGGGCTTCTTTCTTTTATAATTTTTCACATTATACCTGAAGTAAAAAATCAAATACACGATTATATTTTGGTTCTCATTTATTTTTTGGAAGTCATATTATGACAGATATTAGTATTACAGTTAAAAATATAGGACAACAAGTAGATGCTTTTTAAAAAGGTAGACTTGATATTGATAGGTTACATCAAAATGATTGCACAGGTGAGTTATCAAGAAAAATTTGCTAGATACGTTATAATGTAAATTACACGTTAAATAAAGATGATAAATATAGTTATATCTGTCTTGATAAAATAAGTGAATTTTTTGTTATAGAAGATATTAAAATGATGAGTCAAGAACTAAAAGATATATTAGGTAATGCTTTTATGAAGGCAATTGCTACTTATGTAGATAAATATGAACCTTATGATAATCTTGAATAAAGTAACTAGTAATATAAGATAACTTGGCACATTTTATGTAACTACACTATTACATATTTTATTTTTTATGCCCCCTATGTGTCTGAATTCATGATTTATCACTTACACTAGCGAGCCTATGTAAATGTTGCTAACGTAGGTATC
>CAKMMH010000143.1 GCA_927798255.1 uncultured bacterium
AAATTTTATTATAAGCTTCTAAGCATTTATCGTAGTATTCTTCTAAATCTTCTTGAGAGGTATGAAAAGAGTATGCATCTTTCATTATGAATTCTCTTACTCTTATAAGCCCAGCTCTTGGTCTTGCCTCATCACGAAATTTAGTTTGAATTTGATAAATCATAAAAGGATATTGCGTGTAGCTTTTTGCTATATCTCTTACAAGATGAACTGCGGGTTCTTCATGAGTCATTCCTAAAACTAAAGGGCTATCATTTCTATCTTTAAGGCGCACTAGCTCTTTTTCAATTGAGTAGTAACGACCAGATTCTTCAAGTAACGAAGCTGGTATGACAACAGGGAAACTTACCTCCTCGCCTCCAATTTTATCCATTTCCTCTCTTATTATATTTTCAATTTTTTGAACTATTCTTTTTGCCGGAGTAAATAATGAAAAGATCCCATTTCCTACTTGTTTAACGTAGCCACCTCTAATCATTAAAGAATGGCTTTCGACAACTGTATCTTGAGGTTTTTCCTTAAACCTTATTCCTACTAATTCTTTAACTTTCATTTTTATTTAACTCCGTGAAAATAAATATAAAATATTAATTGAAGGCTAGAATATCATTATTTAAGGATAATTTAAAGGAAAATATAAAGTTCATAAATAACTTTTTTTGTTGTTTTACGCTCAAATAAGCTATCAAAATGAAATTTAAATTATATTTCAAATATAAATGTTTATAATCAAATCCTATGAATCATGTAAAACAATCATCACAATAATCTAGTAATATTTTGTTATTACTTTAAAAGGTTTTTTAAGCGATTTATTAACTTTTTCTACTTTTTATAATGAGATACTAATATTGGAACAGAAATTGGTAATACAACACCAAGAAAAATAACAAAATCTCCTAATTTAAATGCTTCAATGTCAAAATTAACAATTACAAAAGACAATGTAGCTAATATAGAAGAAGGAATACCTGTTATCTCACCTGCAAATAAATTTGTTCTTACAATTCCTAAAACTCAAGGCGAACCTTTAGTTAATCCAAGCACGGGAAAAGTAATAACAGACTGGGAAAGAAAACCTGTAGGTGAAAGCGGAATTGTTTTTTATAACGCTAAAGATAATGCTATTCAAGCAGCACCTACTAATGGAAATGCAGTTATAATTATTAACGAAGTAAATGAAGAGCAATCAAATAAACTTAAAGAAAAAGTTTTAAGTCTTGATTCTGCCCCAAGTAAGCTTACACTTCAAAATATAAAAGAAGTACTTGAATATGCCCAAAATGAACTTGGTCTTAAAGATATGTATAATTCAGATAATGGATTTATTAGTAAAAAAATGTCATCAGTTAGTTCGCAAATGCGCGATGCAAATGGAAATCTTTGAGGAAGATTAAAACGAAATGATAGAGATATATGCAAAGCAGTTTTAATAAAAGGGCCTTTAACATTTAAAAAACAATCAAGTGAGCAAGGAGTAGTATCTCAAGAATGTAAAGACGAAGCCGTATTAGTAAAACAAGGAGATAATGTTCGTTTAGCACAACTTGATGTATTTCTTAGAACTTATAAAAATACAGATGCATCGGCTTTAACTAAAGATAGCATCACAAAAGCAGAGTACACTGCTTAAATTTATAAAAGACGTGGTTAGTAAATTATAATATACGTTCTTTTTTTTATAAAACCCCGATAGGGTTTTATTTTTATATTAATTCAAACCTTAAAAAAGTGCCCTGGACATGGAAAATATAAAATGGAGAAAGTAACAAAAACCACTTTCTCCATTTTTAATATTTTAAATTAGTTCTAATTTTTTAAGTTCATTTTCTAACTCTTTTGGAGAGTTACATAAGATTGCGCTTCCTCCCCTTTTAATCCAAGATGTAGTATTTTTTTGATAATCATCTATTAATAAATATTCTTTTCCTAACGCATAATTCTCTTTTTCGTTACTATAGCATAAATGAACCACAATATCCTTTGAAAGCATTTCTCTAACCCAAAATAATTTATCTTCACTTGCTGTTAAAATATTATTGTGAGGCTTTGGAATTCCCGTTAAAATTTCAACCTTATCTTTATATTTATCATATACTTTATTAAAAATTTCTTTAGCACCATCTTTAATTTTTAACTTTGTAAAAAAATGATCTACGTTTTTTATTGCAGCCCACATATTTTTTTTATAATCATTTGACCGAAATTCATTTATTGGTACCGGATTAAAATTACAAAGCTCCTTTAACCCTCCATCAAAATCTGCAAGCACACCATCTAAATCAAAATATATTTTTTTAATTTCCATTACTATTTTTAAACCAAATAATTTTTAATTCATAATTCTTATTATAACTTTATTAACCGTATTAAAAAAATCATCAATAGAATTTTTTTCAATATTAAGCCCGTGAGTAATAATTAAATTGTGATTTTGAGAAAATTTATACCTTTTTGTATTACTTTGAACAAGATGCACAATTTTTTCAATGTTAATATTTGCACGCGGTGAAAACCCTAAAAGCACAGTCTCATTCTTTATATCAATATTAACAATTCCAAGCTTTTTTAACTTACTTCTAAAAGCCATTGTCTTTAATAAATTTACAGTTTCCTCTGGAATTGGTCCAAACCTATCTTCAATCTCATTATACATATTTTGTAATTCTAAATCGGACTTTATCCCAGAGATTCGCTGATAAAGGATAAGCCTCTGTGCGACATCTGGTAAATAATACTCACTAATAAACGCTGGAAATGGCGTTTTAATTTCAGGCTCAACTAAATCTTCAATACTAATTTCATCACCTCTTAGCTCTGAAACTACCTCACTTAAAATTTTTGTATATAGCTCAAAGCCAACCTTTAACACATTTCCAGACTGCTCTTTTCCAAGTAAATTCCCCGCCCCTCTTATTTCTAAATCTCTAACTGCTAAATTAAATCCTTGTCCTAAATCATCTAAAGACTGAATTACATTTATTCTTTCTTTTGCAGCAGAATTTATTTTTTTAATTTCAGGAATTATAAAATACGCATACGCTTGTTTATTACTTCTCCCAACTCGTCCTCTTAATTGATAAAGCTGAGAAAGTCCAAAAGTATCTGCTCTATCAATAATCATCGTATTTGCATTTGGTAAATCTAACCCGTTTTCAACAATTGTTGTGCTTACAAGAACATCAAATTCATGATCAAAAAAACGCTTAGTAATATCCTCTAACTTTTTCTCAGTCATTTGACCATGTGCAAATTCAAAACGTGCCTCAGGAACTAAGAGTTTTAGTCTATCAGTCACTCCAGCAATTGTTTTTACTTTATTATGAATAAAGAAAACTTGTCCACCTCTTTCTATTTCACGAAGGATTGCATCTCTTATTGTGCTTTCTTTAAATGTGCTAACATAAGTTCTTATAACTTGCCTATTACAAGGTGGAGTACTTATAAGACTAATATCACGAATATTTAGCATTGCCATATTTAAAGTTCTAGGAATTGGAGTCGCAGTAAGAGTTAGCACATCAACATTTTTTTTCATTTGTTTAATTTTTTCTTTTTGCTTAACTCCAAATCGATGCTCTTCATCAATAATTAAAAGTCCTAAATCTTTAAACATTACATCTTTTTGTAAGAGCCTATGAGTTCCAATAATAATATCTATTTCACCTTGTGCTAATTTTTCTAAAGTTTTTTTATTTTCTTTTGAAGAACAGAACCTACTTACGGCTCCTATTTTTACGTTGTAATCTGCAAAACGTTTTAAAAATGTACTCAAGTGCTGCTCTACTAAGATTGTAGTAGGAACAAGCACCGCTACTTGTTTTAAATGCTGCGTGCATTTAAAAGCGCACCTTAGTGCAACCTCTGTTTTTCCAAAGCCAACATCACCGCAAATTAATCTATCCATTGGTTTTGGTTTTGCCATATCTTTTAGTGCATCATAAATAGCATTTAGTTGATCTTTTGTTTCTTTATAACCAAAACCATCTGCAAACCTATCATCTTCTAAATTATAATCTTCAAACCTCCACCCACGCGCAACTTCTCTATCTTTATAAAGCCTTATTAAATCTCCAGCAAGTGCAAGGACTGCTGTCTTAATTTTAGCTTTTGTTTGTGACCATTTTCTAACACTTAATTTATCAAGCGTTGGAGTTTGTCCCTCACTTGCAACAAACTTTTCAATTTTTTTAATACTAGTAACAGGTAAAAAAAGTTTTGAGTCTAAGTAATCTATTTCTATAAAATCTGAATCTTCATCTTCAATTTGAATGTGCTTTAGTCCTCTATAAATTCCTATTCCATAATCTTGATGCACAACATAATCATTTTCTTTTAACTGAGAAAGTGACCCCATTAATTTTTTAAAGTTAACAGCTTTTTTATTCACACTTTCAAATGTTCTATCACCAAAAATTTCACTTTCTGAAACAAAAATGACGCTTTCATCTACATATTGAAATCCTTCGGTTAAAGGTGCTTTTATTATTGCGACATTAAACCTGTTTTTTAATTTTATCCATTTATAAGGTGTGCTTTCGAAAAGTTTTGCCTCAATATTAAAATCAAGTAAAATTTTTTGAAGTCTTCTAATTCTAGAATCCGTTTCGATAACAAAACAAATTGAAAATCCTTTTTTTCTTGATTTTTCAATAGAATTCTTAAGTCCTCTATAAGTCCCCTCGCTTTCAAGTGACTTTTTAATTTCAATTTTTAACTCAGTGTTTTGATATGTTTTTATATTATAGGATTTAACAGAAATATTTTTTGATATTTCGTCAGTATCAACTGCAAGACTTTCAAAATATGTATTTTGAAAGTCTTTTAATTTTGCAAGAAAATCATGACTTGAAACGTATAAATCTTCTTTCTTAGGAATTAAGTTTTTTTCTTCCTGTAACCTTCCT
>CAKMMH010000144.1 GCA_927798255.1 uncultured bacterium
TGTTGGTTGGGTGTTTTTTAGAGCAGACACAATGATTGATGCAGTAAAATATTTAAAAGGTATGGTTACATTTCAAGGAAAGGATTTAGCTAATTTTAATTTTATCATGAATGGGGAATATTATCTTTTTTTAATAGTTGGAATTTTATGTTCAATGCCTCATACAAAAATTAAAAACTTTTTTAAGAAAACAATCTTTAGAATATGTATATCTGACTTTTTAACACTTTTAATCTTTTTGGTAGCAATTAGCTATATGGTTGGAAAAGGACATAGCCCATTTTTATATTTTAGATTTTAATTTTTTAGTACTGCAGTATTTATATAATTTAAGATGATAATTTTAGTTTTTTAACTTTTTTATCGCTTCCTCTAATTTATTATTAGCTTCTTCTAATTTTAAAAAACTTTCTTCAATCTGGCTTTCAAGATATGCACAATCGCTTTCAAGAGTTTTGACTTTATTTGTATATTCTTGTGTGTAAAGTAGTAATAGTTCTTCTTTTATAGCTTTTAGCTTATCTTCTTTTTGAGTAATTTCATTTTCAATCTTTTCTACTTCTTTTCTAAGTGGCCTTAGAAGCTGATTTCTTTTTGTAAGCTCATCTGCTCTCTGTTTTCTAGCTTCTTTTTTGCTATTTTGAGAAACTTCTTTTTGAGTTTCATTTTCAATAAATTCATCTTCCCAGCCAATTTTTTCTAAGAATTCATCATAACTACCATCAAAAAACAAAATTCCATCTCTTTGAAAGATAATAAGCTTATTTACAAGCTTTCTTAAAATGTTTTCACTATGAGTTACTATAAGAACTGCTCCATTAAACTTACTTGTTGCCTCAATTAAAGCATCTGTTGAAGACAAATCAAGATGGTTTGTAGGTTCATCTAAAAGTAAAATATTGCTAGGCTTTACTAAGATTTTTCCAAGAAGCACGCGGCTTTTTTCTCCACCAGATAGCACAGAAACTTGTTTTAGAGCGTCGTCTCCTTGAAACATCATAAGACCGCATATGCTTCTAACGTTTGTTCTTGGCATTAGAGGATCTACCGACCATATTTCTTCTTCAACCGTTAGCTTTGGATCTAATCTTTCAATATTTGTTTGTCCAAAATAACTAATTTTTGCAAGTGGAGGAGTTGAGATAGTACCTGTAAAAGGTGTAAGCTCTCCAAGAAGAAGTCTTAAAAGGGTAGTTTTTCCTTTACCATTTTTACCAATTATTCCAATTCTATCATTTTTCTTTAATATAAAACTTAAATCTTTAATAAGAATATTATCATTATTATAACCAAATGATAAATTAGAAGCACTCATCGCCGTTTTCCCTTGTAGGGGTTCTTCTTTAAATTTAAAATCAAGAGTTTTTATTTTTTGAAGCTCATCTAAACGTTCAATTTTTTCAATCATTTTTATTCTTGATTGCGCAGCCTTTGCTTTTGTAGCTTTTGCACCAAGCTTATCGACAAATCTTTGCATGTGTGCAATTTTTGATTCCTGATTTATCCTTGTTTTTTCGTAAAGCTCCTCTTGCTCTCTTATAACTTTTTCGTAATCTTCAATTTTTCCTTTAATTTTAAGGATTTTTTTTCTGTGAATACCAAGTGTGTGATTTACTATACTATTTACAAACCCTCTATCGTGGCTAATTAATAAAAGTTCATTCTTCCAATTTCTTAAGAATTTTGTAAGCCATCTAATAGATACAATATCTAGGTAGTTACTAGGTTCGTCAAGTAAAAGAAGATTTGGATTTGTAAGAAGAAGTTTTGCAAGTTCAAGCCTCACTTGAAAACCACCTGAAAGTTTATAAGGACTTAAAGATAAACTTTCATCAGTAAAACCAAGACCAGAAAGCATAGCTTTTGCTAGATATGTCCTATCAGTCCCATCTTCATCTTGGGGAATTGAGCTAATAGCTTCATTAAGGATGGTGTCTTTTGTAAGATTTATATGCTGAGTTAAATAACCAATTTTATAATCTTTAGGAATACGAATATTTCCTGAGTCTATACTTTCAAGTCCTGCAAGAATTTTAAATAGGGTACTTTTCCCAGAGCCATTTAATCCCACGAGACCAATTTTGTCTTTTTCATTAATAAAAAAGTTTACTTCATCAAATAAACATCTTGTGCCGAAATATTTTGAAACATTATTTAGTTCTATCATAGATTAAAATCTTTAATGAGGGTTATACATATAATAATATATAATAGCAAAGCAAAGCTATAAGTATAAAGGCGTAACTTTGTAGTACACTTAAAAATAGTATTAATAAATGTTAACTAGATTTTTAATATTCAACTACATCTTTAACCTCATTTAAGTACCAATTAATCATAGTATTAAGCCCTTCTTCAAGTGATACGTGTGGATTATATCCTAAAACTTCTCTTGATTTATTAACATTAGCATGAGTTGTAAGTTGGTCTCCAGGGCGTTTAGGTAGCATTTTTACTTTTAACTTTCTTTTAAAAATTTTTTCTGCTACTTCTATGCAGCGTTTTGTCGTGTTTTGCTCTTCTGTTCCAATATTAAAAATCTCGCCTTCTGCTTTTTCCCATTTTTTAAGGGGAAGTATTAGCCCTTGAGTTATGTCTTCAATGTTTGAAAAACTTCTTTTATGTTCTAGACTTCCTTCAAATAGAGGAAACTCAGTATCGTTTGCTAACGCTTTAATTAGTTTCGGGCAAAGTTTATCAGGCCTTTCTCTTTTTCCAAATACTGAAAAAAGTCTACAAGAACAAGCAGGGAATTTGTTATTTCTATGTTCCGACATTACAAGGTGTTCTGCTGCAAGTTTAGTAACTCCGTAAGGTGAAACTGGTAGTGGAATCTCAGTTTCTGGGCTTGTAGCAAAAAATCCATAAACAGAAGAAGTCGCTATATTTATAAAAGCTTTTAAAGAATTAAGCTTTTTTACTTGCTCAAGTAAATTTTTAGTAGCATAAATATTATTATTTACATAATTTTCAAAAGGTGTCTTTGCGTCATTTCCAGGTTGCGCAGCAAGATGATATACAACATCTACGCCATCTAATGCATTACTTAAGCTATCTTTACATAAGTTAAGCTCATAAACCTTTATGTCTTGTTTTTCTAAAATCTTTGCAGTATGTCTTTTAAATATAGGGCTATAATAATCTTCAAAGGAATCAATTCCGACAACTTCATATCCATAATTATTTAATTTTTCTGCAAGGTTTGAGCCAACAAATCCAGCGATGCCTGTAATACAAATTTTCATAAATATAATATCCTTAAATATAAATATATATTTGTGTATTATATCTTAAAAAATGCAATACTTAAAGACTTTAAAAAGGTGTTAGCATCCATAAACAACTAACCCAGTTAGTGCTGATATTAATATAAGATAAATAGGAGACATCCTGGTTTTAAATAGCTTTTTTGATAAAAAGTTAATGGAAAGTAAAAATATTGTTATAAAGAGTGATGTCGTGTTAATACTATTTTCTTTATGAAAATTAGTTATATTTTCTAGCATCATGCTAGCGCCAACTGCCAAAATAATTCCGATCATGCAAGGCTTTAAAGCTTCTAATAGCATGTTTACAAATTTATTTTTAATATTTTTTTTTAAAAAAGAAGCTATTAATAAAATTATAAAGAAACAAGGGGTAATAACAGCACTTGTCGAAACTAGAGCTCCTAATATTCCACCTTTGGTGCTTCCTATGTATGTAGCAAGATTTATGATAATTGGACCAGGGGTACTTTCACTTACTGCTATAATATAAGTAAGCATTTCTTCTGTAAGCCAATTATTTTCTAAAACTACATCTCTAATTAATGGAATTGCAGCATATGCTCCACCAAAAGCAAATATCCCAACCTTTAAAAACCCTAAAAATAGTGATAAGTAAATCATGACTTTTTACTTCCCTTGGGCTTAGAATAGTTTAAGTTAAAATTTTTTGTCAAATAAATAAGCATTGCACATATTGCAACAAATATAATAATAGTTATTGAAGAAATTTTTGATGAAAAAATATTAGCGTAGAGCATAAGAAGAAATGAAAATAAGAAAATAAGCTTAATTAATGTTTTAGTACTTAAATTTTTGTACATATTTAGTCCTGCATCAAAAATCATGACACCAACTCCAATTTTTATGCCTTTAAATGCATTTGCGATAAATGATATTTCTAAGAAATTATCAAAATACAAAGATATAAAATAGATAATTAAAAATGATGGTAAAATTAAACCAAGAGTAGCTATAAAGCTTCCGATAATTCCTTTTTGCAAAAAACCAACATAAGTGGCAGTATTAACTGAAATAGGACCAGGAGTGGATTCTGCAATTACGATTATATCTAGCATTTCATCTTTAGAAATCCACTTTTGTTTTTGAACACAGGCGTTTTCTATAACAGAAATCATGGCGTATCCACCACCAAAGGTGAAAAGTCCGACTTTGAGAAATGTTATAAAGAGCTTTAGTAAGATAGACATATTGATTATTAGATAACTTTTTTGAATAATAAGTTTCTAATAAAAAAATTATTTATAATTAATATGTTAGAGAATGTTAGTTGCTATATTTTTTAAATTGTTCTTTAATTTCTTGATATTGTTTTTTTATGAATTTAGTTATATTAGTCTATTTTTGAACTTTTTTCTCCTCTTTTT
>CAKMMH010000145.1 GCA_927798255.1 uncultured bacterium
AATTTTTAAAATCTGCAATAAAATCAGAGTATTATTCATGCTGATCTTAAAGAATCAACTCTTACTTTTAATTTAAAACAAGAGAAAAGAAACTAAAGTAATGCTTAAACTATTTTTATCTATAAAAATTAATAAGTTACACTTAAAATATGTTGCTTTTATCACAAAAAAGCAGTTTCAAAAATGCCAAATTTACACAAAAAAGCAGAAACCAAAGCTCTAACACCAAATTTGCTTCTTTTTTGGTGTTAGTAGTCGCAAAAATGCTGAATTTAAAGCTAGGGAATTTATGAATGAAAATTGAATCTTGAAGTCACAAATTGTGACTTCAAGTTTAGGAATTTGTAAGGAATTTTTTGAGAGGATTTTTGAAATGAAGATATCCCAAACTATATTAATAGTCATTTTACTAAGAGAATTAAAGCATTTTGGTAGCATATATAAAGAGTTCTTTCGATATATATAATGTATATAAATTTAGCTTGTTTTTTAAAGGATAATTTCGTGAAGTCACAATTTGTGACTTCACGAAAAAGTTAAGGGAATAATAAAATGATTGATAAAATATCAAAAGATTTGTTTTCTACAGAAAATATAAGAAAATTAGTATATTACATTCGTAATGAACAAGTTATGTTAGATTACGATTTAGCAGTTTTATATGGTTATGAAGTTAAAAAATTAAATCAGCAAGTGAAACGTCACATTAACAGATTTCCCAAAGATTTTATGTTTCAATTAACTAATGATGAAGTAAATTTCGTGAAGTCGCAATTTGCGACTTCACCAATAAAGGGTTTTTTCCAAGGACAAGATGGAGGCGTAAGAAAACTCCCTTACGCATTTACAGAACAAGGAATATATCAACTTGCAACTGTGTTAAATGGAGATATCGCAGAGCAAACAAGCATTCTAATAATGAGAACATTTAGAAAAATGCGAGAATTTATATCTGATAATAGAAAATTGCTTCCAACTGATGATCTAAAAATACTTGAAAATAAACAAAAATCCTTAGAAATAAAAGTTGATAATATTGAAAAAATATGGTTTCTAAAAGTGAAATTAATAATTTTATAAGTATTTTTAATTCTGAATTAGAAAATAATATGCTTATGTTTAATGGTGAACCATTTAAAGCTGACCTTGCTTTTCAAAAGATTTTTAAAAAAGCAAAAGATAAGATTTTTATAATTGATGATTATATAGGAATAAAAACATTAGAACATTTAAGAAGCGTAAAATCTAAAATTACAATTTTTTCAGATAACAAAGGGAAACATTTGACACATCAAGAATTAATTGATTTTCAAAAAGAATATCCAAATGTAACTTTATCATTTAAAAGAACAGGTGATAAAATACATGATAGATACATTATAATAGATTATAAAACAAATAATGAGCAAGCATGGCATCTTGGCTCTTCTATAAAAGATGTAGGAAGCAAAGTTACAACTATTAACAAATTTGATGATGTAAATTTAATACATTTTGTAATAGAAGATTTACTTAAAAATACTGATAAAATAATTTAATATAAAAAATGCGATTGATAATCTTAGCTAACTTTATTCGGTTCTAACCGAGTAAGTTTTGACCGAATAAACATGAGGTATGTATCAAAAGATAATTTTTTCTTATAGTGTCATATAATCTAAAGAGAGTTATCTCTCACATAAAATAAAAATCTATACTTAGAGTTTTGATAGTCCATTCATTTTAAATGTAATTGACAATCTAAAAAAATATCACAACAATAAGTTTGAGAATTTTTAAGGAATTTTAAAGTGCAAAAACAATTTACACCAGAAAAAATTACAGAGCTTAAAGAAAATGAAGTATTGGTCTTTGGAAGTAATCTTGAAGGATGTCATAGCGGAGGCGCCGCTAAAGTCGCGATGGAAAAATTTGGTGCTCTGTGGGGGCAAGGCGTTGTGTTACAAGGGCAAAGCTATGCAATTCCTACAATGCAAGGAGGCACAGAAACAATTAAATCTTATGTTGATGAGTTTATAAATTTTGCATCAAATCATAAAGAACTTACATTTTTTGTTACTCGAATCGGATGCGGAATAGCAGGATTTAAAGATGAGGAAATTGCACCATTTTTTAAAAAAACATTAGATAGTTCCTGTGTATAAATAGCGATTTTTAGCTTTACAATCAGGGTTAAGAATTCGATTTGTATGAATTTAGGGGATAGAGACTTTAAGAATTTTAGAATTTTAGAATTTAAGGATAGTAACTTTAAAAAATTTTAAAATAAGAAAAATTAGATAGATTTATCCTGTTAAAAAGTATCGATAACAAAAAATTAGTTAAGATTTTCTTAAAGCTATACTTGCTAATGTAAAAAGATTATACGTAATTACACTTCTTTTAGCCGCTTTAACAAAACCATTAAATGATTTATCTCTTATTAAACTAAAACCAAACATACGTTTTAGCTTTGATATTATTGCTTCAATTCCTGCTCTAAAACCTCTAAGCTTGTTTATCACTTTCTTATCTTGTGTCGAATGTGCATTTTTTCTTTTGCTAAATGAAAACTCTACATCGTCATCTGATAATAATTTCACATTATCTTCAGAATAATAACAACCATCAAACACCATTTGCTTAGGTGATTTTGTATAGAATTTTTTATGTCGCTTAAGTACACTAGGTACTATCTGTGAATCTTTTGGATTTCCTTTATAAATCTGTAAATCAAGTACTAACCCTGACGCTCCTGCCGTAATTGTGCTTTTATGTCCAAATTCAACTTCTCTTAACCTTTTCACTATTATATCTGTATGCTCTTCAAATATTGATACTATCTTTTCACTCGCTGGTACACTCTCTTTATTCACTATTCGCCTATATGCTATATCATATACTTTTTGTGCAAGCTTTAGTGTCTTATTAAAATTTTTAGCATATTTTGTTTCATTTATCTTCGCTTGCGCCTCAGTAGCGTATTTTATCGTCTTCTTACATAATCTTAACTCTGATAAACAAAGCTTATACTTCTTTTTCCGCTGAACGTATATTATTAATTTTAAATAAGTTCGACTTCGATGCCTTGTAGTGATTCATAAATTCTATTTCTACTTTTTCATCTTCGTAACAACGTGTCATTATTCTTGATAATACCCTTATACTATCATGCAGTTGTCTTCAATCTGCCGGCTTGTGTATATTAGTCGATATTACTGTACCATCTGCCCTGACACGGCTTCCATCTTCTATCTTGTTATTCTTTGCATACTTTCTAATTTGCTATTGTATATAATTTAATGTCTCTTCTTTTATTCATTTTATATTTTTTTGTAGCGTCTTGTAATCAAATCCCTTATGACAAAAACCTAAATTCAATATTTCCCTTAACATATTAGAATCACTCGTTAAATATTCTAACTTCCTATACGATATTTGATTCATATCTCTTACTATAAAACATATTAGCACTTGTTCTGCCGTCATGCCTTTTCTTCCACTGCCTTTTGTCCCTGTCGATAAGTCTCGGCAGATTTTCCCTAATATCTCTTCATATTCTGGAAGTGACATTAATATATTGATCATCGTTTTAATTTTATCATTTTTTCGATTTTCTTGTGATTGTGGCTTGAAGTATAACTGTTTTTGTGTCCTAATTCTCATTAGTTTTCACCCTTGCTTGATAGATAAAATCAGATTCACCCTGGTTTTATCGGGTTATTGTTAAATTCATTATATCATCATCGGTGAAAACTTTCTACTACTTTTTCGCTTTTTCCTCGGTATTTATAGGATATTCGCTATTTCACACAGGAACTACCTATTAAACATACGAAAAACTCAGATGATAACAAGTATTACTGGTATGTAAGAAATATTGTTTCATCGGAGCAAAGAATTGTTGCGAATAAATGGGTAGGCATAAATTAAAAAGGTGCATAGCAACTCGTTTTTAAATGCCTAGCTACTGTTTAAGCATAAATCAGCTTGCTTGATATCAGATTCTTAATATCACTTGCTTTTCATTAAGATTTCATGAATATTTTTATTAATATATAATCTTTTTAATAATACTTTATAGTCGTATTTTTGTAAAACGTATTAAATTTCTATAAGCTTTCTTTTGCTCCACTTGGTATATTTTGTTTGATTTTTTCCTATTATGACGACTTGATATCTTACAGAGTATATTCCTTTATCCATTTGTTTTATATTATATTTATTTTTCCTCTTATACGTTAATATCTTTTTTCCTAATTTATAATACTTATCTTTTACTCCTAACCTCTTTAATTTTCTTATATGAATTACATATCTTATTTTTGCTTTTGCTATCCCTTGGTTTTCTTTTAATGCCCCATAATTTATTTTAGGTAAATTTATTACTAATATTTTATTATTCTCTTCCTTTTTAACCCCCGGGCTCGGTAGTTCCGTCCTTGGTGTAATCACCTCAATTGTCGGCACTATGTACGGCGTAAAGGTGCTTGTTAATGTAATAGTTGGAGTAGTTGTGAATGTTGTCGTATTTGTAAATGTTACTGTAGGGGTATTAGTATAAGTATACGTGTTAGTAAACGTGTTACTTGGTGTATTAGTTAGAGTATTAGTTTGTGTGTATGTTGGGGTATCTTCTAACGTTTCTACTATTTCTGGCGTGTTTGTTGATGT
>CAKMMH010000146.1 GCA_927798255.1 uncultured bacterium
ACTTGTTCCCATTTTTAGAATAGCCATTCGGTGACATTTTTATTGAGCCATATCGTACTTAACATTTCAGCGATGTTAAGCTCTTTCTCGTTACTAGTGGACATGGACGCGAGCGTGTATAACATTTTGGCGAGCTATTTTTTCGTCATTTTTTCGTTTCCTTTTATTCTATGAACCTCTATTAACGCAAACAAATGCATATAATAAAAGTTCGATTGTTTATTGTTATTCTTGCAAAAAGATAAAAATGATTTTTAATCTTTTTCCAAGGATAACAATAACTTTTGCTATTAAAAGAAATGAATAACATGAAAATTTTAAGGACTTTATAAGAATTTAAAACAAATATAATACTTTTGATTTTCGTTTAACTATCTTCTACTCTTATTAAGTAAGATTAAAGTTTAATAAAAAGACAAATTTAAAGTAAAAGTTTTTATTTGAGACTAAATATTAATAAAAGAAGGCGCTTTTATATTTTGATTATGAAAAATAAGAGAAATACTGAATATGATTGTATATTGATAAAAATCAAAAAAATGCTCCATTAACAATTTGTTATATATTATTAATAGAGCATTTTTTTAAATTTATTATTCTAAGTTATTATTCTTCGCTACTTGGATTCCAAGAAATTGCTATATCACTGTCAATTTCTTTATCAAATGTTGATTTTGTAGCAACATCTGATGCAAGTGACATAATGAAGTTATAGTTTTCTGGATTTCTAATATCAGCAAAGAAATTAAATGCGGGATAAGCATTTGATAGCCCTGATAAAACTCCAACTATTGAATGTTTGTAAACAAGAGGACCACCAGAATCTCCAGGTCTTCCATAGCCATCTATTCCAAGTGTAATAACATGTCCTTCATCTATTGCATTAAATGTTACATAAGCAGCTTTTGGTAATTGATGATTTAGTTGACCTCTTTCATCAAGTCCAAATCCAAAAACAGAAAGTCTTGTGCCACCATAAATTGTATCTGTTATATCAAGTGGAGTAGAAGAAATTCCAACAGCTGCAGTGAAGCCTTCTGGAACTTTTAATATTGCTACATCATAAGGACTAAGACCATAAGATGACTTATATGCATAATATGCATTGTAGTATCCTTGAGAAACATATACCTCACCTTTTCTGTGTACTACCTCAATTTGAGATGCTCCCTCTAAGCAATGAGCTGCAGTTAAAACAGAAGTTCTTGTTATGATAGTTCCTGTGCAAGTGCTATCTCCTGCTCTAGTTTTAATCTTTAATAATACAACAGGGATTTCTCTCGATTCACAAGTTTCACCGTTTGCAATTTTTAATTCTGTACATGCACCATGGCCACCGTCTCCATCACTGCCGCCGCCACCACAAGCAGTTAATGATAAACATAAAAGCAAAATTAAAGTAAAAAGTTTAAGTTTCATTATATTCTTTCTCCTTTTCATAAGTTCATTAGATCATTATAAGGTTACACGATTATATACCTCACATGAAATTTATCGAAAAATAAAATTAAAATGTGCGTGAATGGTTAAAATTTTTAAAAAGGAATTAACTAGTTAATATATATATATATATTATAAAATGGTTTATATTAACAAACTACTAAAGAAAAAATAGAAAAGGTAAGACACGCACCCTAAACTTAAATATGGGCCGAAAGGAAGGGGATTGGAAAGAGAATTTTTCCTAAATAAAGAAATTAAAATTGTGAAAATTATTGCAACTAGTGAACCTATAAAGATAGTGAAAAATGATGCTTGCCATCCAAAAAAGACACCAATTACAATTAAAAGCTTAATGTCACCAAAGCCAAGTCCTTCTTTTTTCCTAATAAATGCATGAATTTCTGCTATTATATATAAGGATATCGCACCAAGAAGTCCTAACCCTAAATCTGTAAGGTCTTGACAAAATGGCGTGGGAAGAAAATGAAAAAATGTATTAAAGATTGTTAAAATTATACCAATTATACTTAACGGATATGTAATAATATTAGGTAGAATAAAATAATCAATATCAATAAATGACATAACAATTAAACATGCACAAAATGAGTAAATTATAAATCCTTCAAGTGTTACACCATAAAAATAAAATGATAAAAAAGAAAATATAGCACTTATTATTTCTACAAGCGGATATCTAAAAGGAATAGGGGATTTACAAAACGCGCACTTTCCATTTAAAAAAATATAACTAAAAAGAGGAATATTATGATACCACTTTAACTGATTGTTGCAATTAGGACAAAATGAGCGCGCGGGATAAAATATAGAAAGTTTTTCTTTACCGCTAGGTATAGCTTCTCCCTCATCATCAAGGGCATCAAATCTCCCAATAGGAATTCTATAAACACAAACAGATAAAAAACTTCCTATAACAAGTCCAAATAAAATTGTAAATATCAATTGAATTGGTGTCATAAATAATATTTATTTATTAGTCTTCGTTTTTAATTGATTAATTAATCCACTAATGCCATCTTTTCTAACAATCCCAGCAAACTCGCTTCTATAATTTGAAACTAAACTAATATTTTCAATTGATACATCATGTACTCTCCAATTTCCATCAGCTTCTTTTCTCATTTTATATACAATTGGGAAAAGGTCGTTGTTAAAATTAACATCAGTTTTAACTAGTGCTTGGTCTTGTCTTTCTCTATGGCCTCTAAAAATAACAGTGTCTTTCTTGACTTGTTCAATTTTTTTTAAGTATGTCGTCGCAAGTAAATCAGAAAATAATGTTACATATTCATTTTGCTGAGCCTCACTAGCTTCTTTCCAATTATTTCCAAGTGAAAGCTTTGCCATTTCGTTAAAGTTAAATACAGGATTTATTACTGTTCTAATATTTTCACGTCTTACTTTAGTATCATCTTTTGATGAATATTGCTCAACAACTTTAACAATTTTATCTACAGTAGTTTTTACAACATCTAAAGGTGATTCATCTGCAAGAACTAAACTAGGAATTACTAAACAAAATAAAACTAGACTTAAAAATTTTTTCATATAAGTTTCTCCTTTTAAAATCTTTACTTAATGAATATTTATAAACATTTATTCTTTATTATCTTTATCATCCTTATCATCACCCGTAACATTGTGGATGATTTTTCCAATTAAGTCCTCAAAGTCAACAACGGATTCAGCATTAAATAACGTATCCCCAGGTTTTAAAAATTCATCGCTTGCACCACGAGAAATTTTTACAAACCTGTCTCCTATGATTCCTTTAGTTCTTATCATTGCTATGTCGTCAGACTTTATTTTAACATCATTATTAATTCTTAATGTTAAAATAGCAATAGAATCATCTAAAGATACCCCCTCAACGCTTCCAACGGGAACTCCTGCAATTTCTACAGAGGCACCTTTCTTTAATCCCGAAATGTTATCAAATTCAGCATAAATTTTATAACTATTACTATCACCTATAGACATGCCACCTAGTCCTAAAGATAGATAGCCAGCTCCTATTAATGAAATTAACACGAATAGTCCTACCCAAACTTCTGTCGTGAAATTTCTTCTCGGTATTCTATTCTCTTTTTTATTAATTGATTTTGATTGGTCCATTTGTCTTCCCATTTAAAAATTGCCTAACTGCTTCATTTTGAGATTGAAGCAATTTTTCAGGCGTTCCTTCTTCTAAAATTTCGCCATTAAGTAACATGGCAACTCTATTTGATACTTGAAAAACTTCAGGAATTTCATGACTAATTACAATTCCTGTAAAGTGCCACTTTTCTTGACACTCTTTTATAAGCTCATAAACCTCTTGCCCTACAAGTGGGTCAAGCCCAGTGTTTGGTTCATCAAATAAAATAAGTTTTGGCTCTGTGATTAGTGCTCTTGCCATTCCTGCTCTTTTTCTAATTCCCATTGGAATTTCCCCCGGGGTTTTTAGAGCATATTTTTCAATATCTAAATTTCTTAAAATTCTAAGCACACGTTTATGAATTTGTTTTTGATTTAAATTTGTACGTGCATTTAGTGGAAATGCAACGTTATCATAAATATTAAGTGAGTCAAAAAGAGCAGCAGATTGAAACAAAACTCCTAAATTATTTCTTATTTGATTCTTTTGATATTCAGTTTTTGCTTTAGTAATGTTTTTTCCATAAATGATGATTTCGCCAGAATCAGGTTGTAATATACCAGTAATTAGTTTTAAAAGTACAGACTTTCCTACGCCACTAGGGCCTACGACAGCAATTGTCTCACCATGCTTTATTTCAAGTGAAATATTCTTTAATACTACTTGCTTTCCAAAGCTTTTTGTTACATTTCTAATCGAAATCAAATTGCCTATAATCCTTTAATAATTCTTAAATAAACTAATCTAGAAGTATTCTTGTAAGAATGCTACTTAAGAAATAGTCTACAACCAAAATTGCAACAGAAGCTGTAACAACGGCTCTTGTCGTTGCCTTATTCACTCCAACTGCACCAAATCCACAAGTTACACCTTTATAAGTACTAACCCACCCAAAAATAAAACCAAATACTATTGCTTTTACAATTCCAGAATAAAGGTCAATCATTTTAACTGATGCTTGCATTTGAGTTATGAAAGTCCCTGAGCTTAATCCTAAAAGTCCGACACCTACCGCATATCCTCCAAAAATTCCAATT
>CAKMMH010000147.1 GCA_927798255.1 uncultured bacterium
ATTTCGGGTATTGTTGCTATTATGAAGCGTAAAACTTCAAATGAAGAAAAAGATAAACTTATAAAAGCAGCAAACGCGCAAAAAGAACCAGTAGGTCCAAAACCAGGAAGTACAGAGGAAGTTACTGGGTTATTATCACTTGATATATTAGAGCTTGAAGTCGGGTATGAACTCGTTTCAATGGTGGAAAATGGTGAGCTTGTTGAAAGAATAAGATCACTAAGACGTCAATTTGCACTTGATTATGGTTTTATCGTTCCATCTATTCATATTAAAGATAATGTAAGAATTAAACCTGGTGAATATAGGGTGTTATTAAGAGGGGCAGTGATTGGAAAGGGTGAACTTGTGTCTCATCATTTACTTGCGATGGATCCAGGAAATGTTACTGCACCACTTGAAGGAATACCTACAAAAGAACCTACATTTGGACTTGATGCAATTTGGCTTCCAGAAAGCGAAAAAGAAAGAGCACAATTTTCTGGTTATACTGTTGTTGAACATTCTACTATTGTTACAACTCATATTACTGAATTAATAAGAGCTAATATGGCAGAATTACTTGGTAGACAAGAAGTTCAGCACTTAGTTGATAATTTAGCAGTTAAGTATCCGAAGGTTATTGAAGAATTAATACCAGGACTTCTAACTATCGGACAAGTAGAGCAAGTCCTTGCAAGACTCCTAAAGGAACAAATAAGTATAAGAGATTTAAGGACTATCTTAGAAACTCTTGCAGATTATGCAGCACAAACAAAGAATATAGAAAAGCTAACAGAACAAGTAAGGAAAAAATTATCGCGTTCAATAACAGAAAAATTTATAACAGACGATGGCACATTGCCTCTTGTAAGTTTAAACCCAGGATTAGAAAAATCTTTATCAGAAACACTTCAAGCTACAGACGAGGGGTCGTATTTAGCACTTGACCCAAGTTTGGCACAAAAAATTATTTCTAAAATTTCTGCTACATCAGAGAAATTTACTGAGCTTGGTTATAATCCTGTAATATTAACAACAAGTTATATTAGAGCAGGTATGTCAAACTTTGTAGAGAGGTTTGTTCCTGGAGTATCTGTTATAAGTCACCAAGAAATTGCGCCAAATACTAGGGTTCAATCTCTTGGAGTAATAAACATGGAATAAAAGCTTTTTTGAAACTTTAAGTTTTAAAAATGAATCAAATTAGGTAACGGAAAGTATAAGTATGTATTACGAAAAATTATTAAATGAACAAAAAAATATTGGATTAACTAGAGTTATAAGTTTTACTAGCGGAAAAGGTGGAGTCGGTAAAACAAATAGTCTAATAAATATTGGTTTAGCACTTGTTAATGAAGGAAGAAGAGTTTTGATTCTAGATGCAGACCTTGGGCTTGCAAATGTGGATATCTTACTTGGATTAACACCAAAGTATACTCTTGAAGACTTACTATATAATCAAAAAAATATTGAAGATATTATTATTGAATCTGAAAATGGACTATCAGTAATTCCTGCAGGAAGTGGTGTACTTTCACTTTTAAATTTAGATGCTAACAAGAAATCTTTAATAATTAGTGAAGTTGAACGTATAGCAAAAGATTATGATTACTTACTTATAGATACAGGAGCAGGAATTAGTGATGATGTATTATTTTTTAATACTGTTGCTATGGAGGTAGTTTGCGTTATAAATAGCGAACCTACATCTCTTACTGATACTTATTCATTAATAAAAGTATTATCACAAAGAGGAGAAAAAGATTTTTCAATTCTTGTTAATAATGTAAAGAATGAAACAGAAGCTAAAAATGCTTATAAAAAATTATTTATGGCAGTAGAAAAATTTTTAAGAGTAAAGCTTAAATATGTAGGGTTTATACCAAGTGATCCTATTGTTAATGAAGCAATATTTGAGCAAAAAGCTTTTGTAGATATGTATCCATCTTCCGAGGTTAGTAGAAAAGTAGTTTCTCTTGCCAAAAATATGGATGCTGATTTTTTTGATTTTAGAGTAAAAGGTGGAATCCAATTTTTCTTTAAAGAATTATTAGAACAAGGAAAATATGGTTCAAGTTTAAATGGATGTTATGGTAGTGATTTTTCTTTTTAGGTGAATAAAAAAATATGGCTGAGGAAAACGCTAAAGTGGCTAGTAGTAATAAGAAAGCAAATAAAAAGCTTACAAAGAAAAAGAACTTTTATCTCTTAGATAAATTTATAGCTGGGCTTTCGCTTGTTAGCTTTTTCGTAATAATGATTGCAGGTTTTAAACAAGGAGCTAGTGTTACGACTATCTCTTTTAGAGCATCGATCGTAATAATTTTTTTGGCTTTTGTAAAAGTAGGTTTAGTTAAAATTTTAATGAATTATGAGGAGATGAGTCAGTGAATAGTAAAAATTTAAATGGCGTTATGGCATATAAGCATATAAGCAATGATGAAAAAGATGAGATGATTCGTGCTTATCTTCCGCTTGTAAAGAAAGTTGTAAATAGACTTTTAGGTAGAGTCCCAAAAGAGGTTGATGTAAAAGAGATGATAAACTCGGGAATTATTGGACTCGTTGATGCTCTTGAAAAATTTGACCCTAAAAAAGATACTAACTTTGCAACTTACGCTAGATTTAGAATTCAAGGTGCAATCTTAGATAGCTTTCGTTCACAAGACTGGCTTCCAAGATCTTTAAGAAAAAAGACTCACGAAATAGAAGAAGCGTATAGACAACTTGAGGCAAAGCTAGGGCGCGCTGCGACAGATGAAGAAGTTGCAAAAGCACTAGGTGTATCTGTTGATGAGTTTAACAGAAGGTTAGGCGAAGTTAGTAATATTGTGATGCTTAGCTTTGAAGAGCTTGGTTATGGCCATGGTGAAGATAGGTTTAGCAAAGATGATGTACTTGAAAGCAAAAGCCAAGATCCGTTATATAAACTTTTAAGCACAGAAAAAATTGAACTTGTTGCAAGGTCTCTTGATAGACTTCCAGAGAAAGAAAGATTAGTTATAAGTTTATATTTTTATGAAGAATTAAACTTAAAAGAAATCGGTGAGATTATTGGTGTTACTGAATCACGTGCTTCACAAATAAGGTCGAGAGCTCTTATAAGATTAAAAACATATTTAAAAAATATTTCATAATTTTAAGATAGAGTAGTTAAAGAAGAATTTTTAAAATGGAATTAGAAAATTTAAAAGAAAAAATAGTTCTTCTTGATAATAATACAAATGATGAAGTCACATCATTTATAAAAGAGAATTTTAAAGATTATGATTTTTCTGTAACTTCAACTTATGATGAATGTTTTGAAGAAATTGATAAAGACAACACAAGGATTGTAATTGTTGATAAAGACAGCGAAGATTGGGGATATGAGTATTTTATTAGTAAGGTAAAACTTACAATAAATGCTCCAAATGTTATCGTGCTTTCAAACAAAGTAAATGATGCATTATATGTAAACTCATTATATCTTTTAGGATTTTCTAGTTATTTAATTACTTCTCAAGAAAATTGGAAACGCGACCTTCATTCAACTATTAGACATATTATAAGAAACCAAAAACTTGAAGAAATAAATAGAAAACTTACGATGCGTTTAACAGAAGCAAATATGATGTTAAATGATAAAAACAAGAGGCTTGATGAATTTTGTCAAACAGTAGCACATGATATTAGAGGGCCTCTTGGAGGACTTATAATGCGTCTAGAGTATTTAAATGATAAATTTGACAATATTACGAAAGAAAGAATAAAAGATATTATAACTACGAGTCTTGGGGTTTGTGAAAGATTGGTATCTCAAGTACAAGCAATGTATGAATTTGCAAAGCTTGGAAAAGAAGCTTCTAATATGGAATTTTTTGATTTAAATGAGTTAATAAATGCGCTTATCGAGGATTTAAATTTCTCAAATAATAAAAATATAAAAATTGAAATTGATAAGTTTCCAAAAATATACGGAAGTAAGGAGCTAGTTAAAAGATTATTTTTAAATTTAATAACTAATGCTATTAAGTATAATGATAAGGAAGAAAAAAGTATAAAAATTGGATTTAACGGTGAAGAAAATTTATCGGCAGGAACATTTGCAAAGATTTACGTAAAAGACAATGGAAATGGTATTTCAAGAGAAGATTTAGGAAATGTGTTTAAATTATTTAATAGAGCTTCAGAAAATAATAGTAAAAAAGAGGGGTTAGGTGTCGGACTTACAGTTGTAGAGCGAGTAATTGAGCTTCATCTTGGTAAAATTAATATAGAATCTGAAATCGGAAAGGGGACATATTTTAAGTTTTTACTTCCTATTGAAAAGATTTAATACAAAAATTCAAAATAAATTTGTAATGTTTTAAAAATTTGCTAAACTTTTGCACTATAAGGTTATGAAAAGCCGAGCAATAAGTTTGGCTACCTTGTTTTTTCTTTTAGGAGAGGCTCTGGTGACGAAATTCATCAAGAGAGAAGTGGCTCAATTTGAGATTGAGTCGGGTTTTTTTTCACTGGGGAAAAGGCCGTATGCATTAGAGTTAACCAAGCTCTAGCATATATTGCGCAAAATGCCCCCACAAGACGTGAGAAGGAAGTTGCAGAACGAGCGACATTTAGTGTAGAAAATAGACCTCATG
>CAKMMH010000148.1 GCA_927798255.1 uncultured bacterium
CACCAAATGGTATGTGGGCATATATTCTATCAGTATACTTTATGAAAAATAAGGATGATAATGGAAAATTAAATAATGATGAATTATTAAAGTTTTTAACAAGAATAACTGCTTTTATTTATGCTTATTATTTTACTAATCCTGGTGTAAATGCTTTACGTACTCCGTTGTATCCTGAAATGGTAAAAATTGTTAAAGGAGATTGTATAGGTATTGATGCTTATAAATTTGATAGCGATGAATTGAAAAGAAAAATATACGATTTTTCATTTGTAAATAAAAAAATAATAACCAAATCAATTTTGATTTGGTATATGATGGAAGATTTCGATCAAGATTTAATTGATTACGATGTAGATTTGGAAATAGAACATATATGTTCTAAAAATAGATATGAAAACGATAAAGATTTCTTAGATAATAAATTAATTGATTCTCTAGGAAATAAAGCATTACTTGAGAAAAAAATAAATGTTCGTGCTTCAGACTATAGATTTGAAGATAAAAAGAAATACTATTTAGGACAAAAAGATAAAAATAAGCAAGCCACTAAAAATCACGAATTACGACTTATGGCAGAAAATAAAGTAGATTTCACAAAAAAAGATATCGAAAATAGAACGGAGAAGATAATCAATTCTTTTATTAAATTTGTTGAAAGTAACAATTTAATAAAAGAATAAGTCAATATTTAAAGATAGTTTATATCTTATATTTTTAATAAGAAGAATTATGTTTCTGGAATGCTTCTTTATGCAAAAACAAATAATGGTGCAAAGTTAGATAACACATATACAATATGTGGAAATACAATTAGCGCAAAGACTCTTGACTTAAATTGCGATTTTAAAGAAATTAAAAATCAATTAAATGGTATCGCTAAAGATTTTTTAGGCGTTTCATTATAAAAATTTTTTTACCAAATTAGGGAATGATTTTACGCTATATTCTAACTTAAATCCAAATTTGTTATGTAGAAGTCTTTTGATGCCTTGATATCTGTTACACTTAGTTTTGGGATTAAGAAATCAAATTTCATAAATAATTTTTTAGACAATAAATTTAGAAAAAAATTTTTGAATATAATAAAAGCGAAGCAGCAGTAATAGTATTTTTCAACCTTATAAACCACTTCGCCTAAAAAAAGGAAATATGCTACGATTCGTTTTTACCAACGCGGCGGTTTTCTATGGTAAATAATACTAAACGATACATCAAGAATATTTCCCGAAGCATCTTCATCGAAAACAATCAGGTACCTATACTTAAAAGTATTAGGCGCAAACTCCTTAATCGCTTCAAGGTAGTAGAAACTCGGTTTGATTCGTGTAAACGACGTTTCGAGAAAATATGGTTTGGCATCACTCATAATGAATTCTAAGTTATGTTGTTCTGGCTCAAACACAAATGTATAGGACATATTTGAAAACTTTTTAATCATCTTTTCAGAAGACCAAAGCTCATTTTTCCTAATTTCAGAAATCGCATCTGTATAATTAGAAAGGTCATTAGAAAAAACGAAAAAAGCTGAGCCACGCTTAGGACCTATATGAATAGAAGTCCTTTGCTTAGGTTTCTCATTCGCAGTTCTAAATTTTTTTTCCTCCTTATTACAGATACTAATTTCACTTTTCTCTTTGCTATATGGTCCCGAGAAGATATAGGTTGTATCTTTAAGTCCATCTGGCAAAGTGATAAAAGACAATAAAGGTGATTCTTCAATATAGAAAAACACGTTGCTAAACGTGTTGTTTTCCAATGTAACGCCTTCCTCCTTTGTAAAATAGTTTCCACTATTAAAAACGATGTCAAAGCTTTGAAAGCTATAACGATTTGCATCACTATTTTCAATTTCTTGCGAACAACAAATAGTCACAATGAAGTAGAAAACAATGGAAGCAAAAAGGATATGAATCCATTTCATTAAGCAACCTTTCTTTCATGTTGGCATTAAAGGCTATAAAAACGGTAAAAAACACATAACGCCTTTTTTGCGATTAAAAATATTAAATACTATTACTCTTCTTCCCATATACGATTGATTTATAAAAATAAATCTGCTCTATAGGATACTAAATTGACAAGTGTAATATCAATGAAAAAATATGATATAAAACTTGCTATGCAATATAGAAAAATTTTTAAACATTAATGAGTAGGGTTTGGGGGTAACTTATTAATATTACTAAATAAATTAAAAGTTTATATTTTACCTGAAGTTATTATTCCTTGTGACCGATTAATATATAGATAAGAAAAATTTTAAAAATTTCTTATAGTTGTTGTCACTAAAGGAATAGTAATGAATAAGGTTTATACTAAAAAAGATTTAAACATAATATCTTGGAAAAAGATTGATGAGCTTATAGATAAAATACATCTTGATGTCTTAAATTATATTGAAACAAATAATTTGAAAATCAAATATATCTGCTCTGTAATGCGTGGAGGTGGAGTCCCCGCGATAAAATTATCTCATATGTTTAATGTAATTGATATGCTTCTAATGCAGCTTAAAAGTAATATTGAAACTAAAAAAATTGATATCAAAATTGGTCTAGAATATGTAAAAGATACAAATATTAAAAACGATGAATGCATTTTACTTGTCGATGGAAATCATTGCACAGGAAGAACAGCAAATTTTGCAGTAAATCTTTTAAGAGAAAAATTTGGTGAAAATGTAAAAATTATTTATGTCGCATTAACTACAGATTACACACATAGGTATAGCGTAAAAAATTTATGCTACACAACTTGGGGAATTCTTACAAACTCATCTAAAGAACTTTCAAAAGAAGAATGCGAAAAATTAGGCATCAATTACGACTTTGCCCCAGTACATCCTTGGGAAAATGTTGAAGAAGAATTATTTGAACTAAATAAATATAGTGCATAGTTAATATACTTTATAGCTAAATTGTTATACTTCTAATCCCATAATCCTTCTTGAAGTTTTAAATCCTAAATGCTCATAAAAACTAATAGCATTTTTATTAAATTCCCAAACGTTTAATTCAATCTCATTACATTCATTATCCTTTGCAAAATCTTTTATAGATTTAAAAAGCTCTTTTCCTATGCCTTGCTTTTGATAATTTTTATCTACACATATATCTTCAATAAAACAGATTTTTTGCTTATACATTATAGGATTTTCAGGTTTTTCACGGATACAAATAATAGCATATGCTACTATTTTATCATCGATTATTGAAACATATATGCAAAAATTAGGATTTTCTAAAATTTCATTTAAATAATTATTGGCTTCTTTTGATATTATTTCTTTAAAAAGCTTGGGATTATTATTTGCATGAATAGAATGAACATAATCTCTAAGTTTACTTACGCCTTCTAAATCATTTTTAGTTGCTAATTTAATCATTTAAATTCCTTAATGAATCAATAATAATAGTTACATTCAAATGTTATGATATGATTTCTAAATAGTATATTTTCTTTAAAAAATTTACGAAATAGTGCAGTTTAAAAGCCGAAAATCTTAAAAATAGTGCAGTTTAGAGGCTTGAAAATCTCGAAATAGTGCAGTTTAGGCTTGTAACTTATCAAATTTATTAGTAATATTCAATTATGGATTTTTTAAATATTTTAGCTAACCAAAAAGAAGAAATAGAGAACCTTAAAAATGTAAAATTATGTTCACGTTCGGAAGAAAGTTCTATTGATTTAAATAGTTCTTTAGCCCAAATAGTAATTGGTGTAAGACGAAGTGGAAAGTCAACAATATGCCATAAAGTTTTATTAGATAATAAAATTAATTATGGATATATTAATTTTGATGATGAACGATTAAGTAAAATATCATCTAAAGACTTAGAAAAGCTTCTTGAAGCTTCATATGTAATTTATGGAAAATATACACATCTTTTTATCGATGAAATCCAAAATATAAAAGAATGGTTTTTATTCGTTAATAGATTATTACGACAGGGGCTTCATGTTTTAATTACAGGTTCAAATTCTAATTTACTAAGTAGTGAATTAAGTAGTCATCTTACAGGTAGATATAATCAAATAGAACTTTTCCCATTTTCATTTTATGAGTATTGTGACTTTAAAAATATTAAAAAAGAGGCGTATTCTACAACAGAGCGTGCCAATTTAAAAATTGCATTTGCAGATTATTTAAAAGAAGGCGGCTTTCCAGAAATTAGCAAGATTCAAAATAAGAAAAAATATATATCAACATTATTTGATTCTATTATGAATCGAGATATTCTGTATCGTTTTAAGATTCGTTATAAGGATGCGCTTTCAAAAATAGCAAATTTTATTGCAGATAATTTTACTCATGAAATTATCCTTAGTAAAGTTGCTAAAGAGTTTAATATTGCTTCTGTGCATACAGTTGAAAACTATATTAATTATCTAAAAGAAGCCTATTTAACATTAGGGCTACATAAATTTTCTAATAAAAGTAAAGAACGAATAAGAAATGAAAAATATTATCTTGTCGATGTTGCGTTTATTTCTGATAGAGACAATATCTTTTTAGGAGAAAATTTTGGTCGGCGTTTAGAAAATATAGTTTATCTTGAACTTCTTAGAAGATATAAAAAAAATCTAAGAGAA
>CAKMMH010000149.1 GCA_927798255.1 uncultured bacterium
ATAATTTGTTTAGTACTATTAAACAAATTTTCTAAAAGTTCAAAATTGTCCAATACTATTAGACAATTTTATTAAAATTATAAAATTGTCTAATAGTATTGGACAATATTTAAAATCTATAAAAATTGTCTAGTACTATTGGACAATATTTGCTATAATTACAGGTTGTACAGTAGGATATTAATGGTGAGTAAAAATGATTAAAAGAATAAGATATTTGGATGAAATACGTCCATTTTATGATAGTGATTTAATAAAAATAATAACTGGAATTCGTCGTTGTGGTAAATCTGTACTATTAAGAGATATTTGTAATGAAATAAAAGAAACAACGGAAAATATAATATTTATCGATTTTGAAGATATAACAAATATTACTAAAATTCCCGATGTGGATAAGCTTTTAAATTATGTTGAAGAACATAAGAAAAAAGGACTTTGTTATGTTTTTTTAGATGAGGTGCAAAAGCTTCCTAATTGGGCTGATGCATGTCGCACGCTTAGAGTAAGGGATTGTTCAGTCTTTATTAGTGGCTCCAATTCAAAGCTCCTTTCAAGAGAATTTACAAAGGAACTTTCAGGACGTTATGTATCATTTCGAGTAAGACCATTTGTTTATATTGAAATTCAAGAGTATGCAAAAGAATTAAATAAGAAAATTTCCATCATAGATTATATCGTATGGGGAGGGTTTCCTAAAATGTTAGAGTTTAATGATGAGGTTTCAAAAAAGAAATATTTAAGCGACTTAAATGATACTATCATTATGAACGATCTTATGAATAGATATAATATTAGGAAAAAAGATATTTTTAGAAACATTGTGAATTATATATTTGTATCAAATTCGCGAATTTTTTCAGCTAGATCTATTTTAAATTATATGAAATCTACAAGAATAGATGTTTCTCTTTCAACTATTACAAAATTTATATCTTATCTTCAAGAAGCATATGCAATTCAAGCAGTAAAACTTTATTCTCCAAAAGCAAAGCGTGAACTTAATTATTATCAAAAAATATATAATGAAGATGTATCGTTTAATTCAATTCGTGCTCAAGATAATCTTTTTGATTTAACACATAATTTTGAAAATTTAGTTTTGAATGAACTTTATTATAAAGGTTATAGTATCTATACATACAATGATGGAAAACATGAAATCGATTTTGTTGCAACAAAAGATAATAAAAAATACTACATTCAAGCAGCTCTATCAATTGCAGATAAGAATACATATTTAAGAGAATTTGTTCTCTTTAACAAACTAGATAACTCTAACCAAAAAATTATAATAACTAACGATGAACTTGATTATTCAACAAGCTCTGTGCGTCATATAAAATTTAAAGATTTTCTATTAATGAAGGAATTATAAATTGATAACAGAAAAAATTTCATGCATGGGTATAGTATTACTTTATAATAATTCACAAAAGGAAGTTTTAATATTAAATAGTGAAGGCGAATGGGTGTTTCCAAAAGGACATCTTGAAAAAGATGAAACGCTTCTTGACTGCGCAGTAAGAGAAGTTTTTGAAGAAGCTAGAATAAAATTATTAAAAGAACAATCATTAGGGCAAATAGATGAGTTTAGTTTTTATTTTGATAAAGAACAAGCTATTAAAGTTATAAAAGTTTTTGGATTTATAATTAATAGCAGGCAAATAGTTTGTTACAATAAAAATGAAGGGTTTATTGATGGAAAATTTGTAGAAGTAAATGATGCATTAAAACTTTTAAAACATGATGATGCTAAGAATGCTCTAAGGAAATTATTAAATAAAGTAAAATGAGTATGAAAAGTAATGATTTTTTATCAACAATTAAAAATATTATAAAAAAAGTAGAAACACCATCTTGCTATCTTGGAACAGAGGTTGGAAGTGTTCATAAAGATTTAAATAAAATTAAACTTCACTACCTTTTATGTTTCCCATCTACGTATGAAATCGGAATGTCATTTACTGGTTTCCAAATTCTTTATCAAATGATAAATCGTGATGAAAGAATTTTTGCAGAAAGGGCATATCTTCCTAAAAGCGATATGATAGCCCTTTTAAAAGAAAAAGACTTACCTCTTTTTTCTTTAGAATCAAAAACACCTGTAAATAAATTTGATATCGTAGCAATTAGTCTTCAATATGAACTTTCAATTTTAGGAATCTTAGAAATATTATCTTTGTCTAAAATACCACTTCTTTCAAAAGATAGAGATGAAAGTGCGCCACTTATAATTGCAGGAGGACCCCTTTGTTATAATCCTCTTCCTTTCTCTGATTTTTTTGATGCGTTTTTCGTAGGGGATGCAGAGGATACTTATATGGATTTTTTAGACTCCATAATTAAATTAAAAGAACAAGGGAAAAATAGAGATGAAATTTTAAAAGAGATTTCAAAAATAGACGGAGTTTATGTTCCTAAATATTATGAAAACAATAAAAAAATAAAAAGACAAATAGCAAAAGATTTTAGTAAAATTTCTCCTTTTATAAATCCTGTGATTCCATTTTGCGAAATTGTGCATAATCGCCTTGCCATAGAAATCCAAAGAGGTTGCGTAAGAGGTTGTAGGTTTTGCCAAGCAGGTTTTATGTATAGACCAGTAAGAGAAAAAACAGCAATGCAAAATTTAAATGAAATAATTAGCGCAATAAAAAATACTGGTTTTGAGGAGGTAAGTTTACTTTCTCTTAGTACAGCTGATTACTCAAATATAATTTATCTTTTAAAAATGCTAAAGAATTCACTTTCACTTTGTGGTGAAACTACGCTTTCTTTCCCCTCTACAAGAGTTGATAAACTTGGAAAAGCACTTCTTAATGAAGTGCAAGTTACAAATAGAAAAAGTTTTACAATAGCGCCAGAAGGAGGCACGCAAAGAATTAGAAATATAATAAATAAGGGCGTAACAGAAGAGCAAATTTTTACTGCTTGTGAAAATGCATTTTCACTTGGTTGGAAATCTTTAAAAATGTATTTTATGATAGGACTTCCTTTTGAAACAGATGAAGATGTGTTAGGAATTGCAGAGCTTGCAATAAAAATTAAAAATAAATTTAGAGGAAAAAAAACAGTAGTAAGTGATTCAAGCTTTGTTCCAAAGACGCACACTCCTTTTGAAAGGTGCGAACAAATTGATACAGAAGAAGTTTTTAGACGCCAAGAACTATTATTTTCACGTCTTCGTGAACACAAAATTGATTATAGATTTAATAAAGCATTTACCGCTTCTCTTGAGGGGTTAGTTGCAAGAGGTGATAATAACCTTGCAGATTTATTTTTAGAAGTGTTTAAAAATTATCCAAAAGAAGAAATTACAAAAGAATTTATAAATAGAGAAATTTGGGAAGAAGCATTAGAAAAAACAAATATTAGTCTTAATTATTATTTAAGAGAAAGAAAAGAAAACGAAGAACTTCCTTGGAAGATAATTGACACTGGTCTTAATGAAAGTTTTTTAAAAAATGAATTTAATAAAGCAAAAATTGAAAGCTTAACTTTAGATTGTAAAAAGCACTCTTGCTCAGGGTGTGGAGTTTGCATGAACTTAAATGTTAAAAATATTATTGAAAACAAGGAAGATGAAAATTTAGAAGAAATAGAAGAAAAAATAAAAGATATAAAGAGTATATTTAATTTTAAACCAAAAGAAGAAAATAAAAATTACTTTGTTTATAGACTAAGATTTCAAAAAATAAATTTATGTAAACATTTGTCTTATTTTGAAGTAATGGGAGTATTTACGCGTGCATTAAGAAGGACGGATTTGCCTCTCGTTTATTCTGCAGGGTTTACTCCTCGAATACATTTTAGTTTTAGTCCTCCAGTGCAAGTTGGAATTGAAAGTAAATGTGAATTTTTAGACTTAACGCTTCATAGCATTATAAAAGAAGATGAGCTTTTAGAAAAAATAAATAAGGAGCTAATAAGTGATTTAAGTGTATTAGAAGTTAAAAGGCTTGATAATGAAAATAAAAAGGTAAAATCTATACAGAGCGAAATGCTTTTTGTTGAGTATTTAGTTAAGAATAATTTAGGAGTACCTTTTAATTTAAATACTAATTTAGAAAATATTTTTGTAGAGAAAAAACAAAATAGAAAAACTTATAAAGTAGCAGTTACAAATTATTTAGAAGTTTTAGAAAATAATGAAACGCATTTAAAATTTAAATTAAAAATGTTTGAAGAGGCGATGATTAAGCCAAAAGATGCTTTTAATTATTTAACAGGTCTAGAGCTTAAAGATTTTGATACAATAAAAGAGAGTGTTACATTAGAAGAAAATTAAAGATATTTCATAAGAATTTCTTCATTGATTCTAGGAGCTATTAAAACTTTTATATGTAAAAAATCTGCAATTTTATTTGCAAGTTTTAAGATTAATTTTAAATTAGGAGTCTTGTTAATACTTATTCTGTTGTTATCAGTTAAAACTAAATTTAGCTCACAAAATTAGTGTTTAACATTTCTATTATTTATATAATCTTCATAACACGTAATTTGAATAGCCTTTATATCTGAAAGAGATGTTACATGTTTAATTTTATTATTAATTAAATTATTATTTGAAATATAATTATCCCCTTCGT
>CAKMMH010000150.1 GCA_927798255.1 uncultured bacterium
AGCCTATGTAAATATTGCTAACGTAGGTATCTCTGAGTACATGAACCTGTATGCTGCAACAATCCACGTGCATACTAACAAATGTTATAGTATGCATCTAAAATGGATTTTAGTTCTAAAATTTTATGAATCAAAATTCAATTACAAATACATCATAACATACGGATTAAGATGCACATTTTTGCAAAAATTTTATGTGTAATTAACTTGTGTTTTGTTTCCTACATTAGAAATGACTCAAAAATTAATTAATAAATGTTTCCTTAATATAATTAATTAAGAACTCTCTATCATTTTTACTTGGATCTTCAATAATTAATTCTTGTAGCATATTTTTAATTTCTCCAACTTCTTTTGAAGGTTTTAAGTTAAGAATTTTCATTATATCTTCGCCTGTTATTTTTAGTTTAAAAAAGTCTTTTCTTTTTTGTTCTTCAATTTCAAAATTATAATTTTTTAAAAAATTGTTAAGTCTTTTTTCAAACTCTGATTTTGGCATTTTTGGTGGTCTATCCGCCTTTACTAGCATAAGCCACACATTAAAATCATCTCCTAGCTCTCTTATAAGACGTCTTATGCCAGCACCCTTTGCTTCAAGATCACGCATGTGAAGATTAACTACATTTAGTACTGTATTGATTGTTTTATTTGGAAAACATAGTCTTTCTAAAAATTTTTTTGCTATCTTTACGCTTTCTTTTTCATGTCCGTAAAAGTGACGTTCTCCATCGCTATCTACTGATATCGTGTGAGGTTTTCCTATATCGTGTAAAAGTGCTGCAAGACGAGTTTCTAAAATAGGTGGCGTGTTTTCTAGTACATCAAGCGTGTGATTAAAAACATCATGTACATGATATTTATTTTGCGCGCAATTTACCATAGGAGTAATTTCGGGAAATAGCGTATCTAAAAAATTAAACTCTACAAGTTTTTTAAAAACTAAAGATGGATTTTCAAATACTAAAATTTTTGAAAGCTCATCTTTTATGCGTTCTATACTAACTGTTTTTATCTTATCAAAGTTTGTTTTTAAAGCTTTAATAATGTTTTCATCTAATTTTCTATTTTCTGCATATGAAAACCTAAAAGCACGTACCATTCGAAGTGGGTCATCATTAAAAACAATATTTGGGTCAATGGTGCATCTTAAAATATTATTTTTTAAATCATCTAAACCATTAAATGGGTCAATTAATTTTTTTTCTACGATATCAAATGCTATTGCATTTATTGTAAAATCTCTTAAAGATAAATCACTTTCTAAAGAATTTTTCTCTCCTCTAAATTCAGTAATTTCAGCGTGTACATGATCAAAAATTGCAGTAATTGTTCCGTGCTTTATTCCTGTATCAATAATTTTAAAAGATTTTTCTAAGATTTTTGAAACTTCGTTAATATTTAGCGATGTACAAAGGTCGATATCAAGTGCTTTTTTTCCTAGGGCGATATCTCTAATAATTCCGCCAACAAGGTAAATTTTTGAAAAATCTTTAAGTAAATCAATAAGTTTAATTAAAAGTGGATTATTATTAATAAGATTTGTTAATTTATGTTCTAGCATATCTTTTGATAACATAAGTAGTTATTATTGATTATAATTTTTAATTTGTAAAATAAAATTGTTTTAGATTAACGTATAATTGTAATATCTGAGCTGATACTTTAAGGATTGATTAAATTCCTATAAGTAGCAACGTTTCGTCTTTAAGGGTTGAAGGGTGTTCTATGACCGATAAAGAATTTGCAGAGTTGGTTCAACTTCATGCTAATCTTGTTAAGCTTGTTGAGTATTACTCTCGAAAGTTTGATGGCAGATACAGTGTTGGGTCTAAAAATAAAAAGGTTTTTGACTATTACAAATTGAAATTTAAAGAGCTTTAGCAGTTTCTCGAGCAGCTCATTTTAGAAAAACGTGAAGCTTAAATGCTTCAATTGGCCTTGGAGTTCATATGAATTTCAGGGCTTTTTTTTTGAAAAAAGCAAAATTCTCATTAATTTTAGAAATTTTAAGCATCTAATATTATTCTTATTTTCTAAAATATAATCTCATTATATTGCAATATTTAATTTTTATATATATATTACTCTAAAATTTAAAGCTCACTGATATCTTATAGTGAGTTGTTTTTCACTTTTCATGGTTTTTAAGCCAGAAAGAGAAGGTTTGTTATGGACTTTAATAAGGTCGATTTCACCGAAGCTTACTTGTTTTTGCTCCTCGCCGTGGATGCCACTGGCAAGCAACAGGAAGGGGAATTCTCCGAAAAGGAGCGTGATCCTGAAGTTCACGCAAAATTGTGCGAATGGCTTGAAGAAGTTAGACAGATAATCATTAGGTCTTAAAGGATTGCTAATAGCAAAACGCGTCGATAGGAATATCAACGCATCAATATAAACCTACAAAAAAAGCCTTGAAAGTTTTTTAACTTCCAAGGCTTTCCTTTTATTATCTTATTAAATAACTATAAAAATTATTCACATAAGCTACTAACAGTAGGTATTGTTTTTAATTCAGCTAATTTTGAATTTAATAATTTTACATTTTTATTTAATAATTTCTTTTGTTGCTTACTATTAAGATTTCTTTGTCTTATAGTTCTTCCAACAATAGCTCTTAATCTCTTTAAGTTATATTCGATCTTTTTAAGTGCTACACTGTTGTCAGTATCAACACAGTTTGCATTACCTGTGCAAGACTCTAGAACATCTGAAAACTCAGCTACAAATGACTTAATTTGATTATTAAGTTTATTTGCTCTATTTTGTCTTCTGTTTACAGAAGCTTGTAAGTCTCTAATGTAAGGGAATGGTGGTTTGTCTTTTAAAAGAGCATTTGTTTGCTTCTTTAATATTTTTATAAACTCATCACCATTTATTGAAGCTTTTTGTGAGCTAATGTTAGTTTCAATACAACCAGCATTTGCACATGTTGAACCGTCTCCACCACAAACGCCACATTCATCTTCAACATTAGTACCGTTAGGAATACCCTTACAATCTAAGCAGTCATTTGTACCACCACAAATACCGCATTCATCTTCTTTTAAATTACCATTAATTGTGCCTGCACAGTCAAGGCAAGAAGTACCATCACCGCCACATACACCGCATTGGTCTTTTTGATCATCAGTTCCTGGACAATCAACATTGCAAGCAGTTACATTAACATTTTGAGTTGCAGATGCAGTTTCTAATCCATCTGTAACTGTTACCTTAACAGTACATGTTTGAGCTACTCCAGTTCCTGGGATTGTTAATTGTAAAGTAGCATTTGCAGTATTTTCATTAGTTAATAGTGCATCTTCACAATCTGTTTTCCAAGAGTAACTTAACTTAGTTCCGTCAGGGTCAACACATCCTGTAGCGTCAAGATCAAGTATAGTTGCTGTACCTTGACAATCAGTGTTGTATGCTAATTTTTCAGCTTCTTCACATGTAGGTTTGTTATTAACAGTACATGTAGGTAATGTCTTGTCAGCTGAAACGCTTACTCCGTCTAAGTACCAAGCAGTAGATGGTTCGTCTAACTTAGTATCAAATACATTAGCAACATTTCCTGGTAAGAATTGAACAGGTTGTCCACGATCTTCAGGATCTGGGTTAATGTTATTTCTAGCACCTACTGGTATAGTAACTTCAAAGTCGTTGTTGTTAGTATATCCAAAGTATGCTTGTAAGCTACCATCAGTGTTTATTGAAATACACTTAGCTGCTGGTGTAACTTTAGCACATTTAACTGATGAAGCATCTGCAGTTTCCTCTTTAGTTTCAAAAGAGTTAGTCTTTAATCTCCATCTAATTGTTTCAGATTGTTTAAATGGAATACTAAATGCACCTTTTACTCTACCAACTTCAAATGTGCTTATTTGTTTACCATATGATTTAACATATCCTGGACCAACAATTACAGCATAATTTGCACCACCGATAGTATCATTAACATCAGTAGTAGCATTAGCATCATCGTAAGCCTTGATTGTTATAACTTCATCATTTGTGTTTTCATATCCAAAGTATGCACTATATGTACCATCTTCATTGTCCATAATACAATCTAAGATAGGTGTGATAGCTTTGTACTTATCAACACAAACGTTTTCTTCACATTTTTGTGTTTCAGAACAATTGTCATCAATTAAGCATTCGACACATGTCTTAGTCTCAGTATTATAAACGCTACCATCTGGACAAGTTTCACAAGTGTAAGTTGTTTGGTTGCATACTGGTTCTTCAGAAGAGCAGTTGTCATTTGTTACACACTCAGTACAAGTTTTAGTAGTAGTGTTATAAATAGAACCACTAGGGCAAGCTTCACAAGTTTTAGTCGATTGATTACATACAGGTTCATCAGAAGGACAGTTGGCGTCTGTTAAGCACTCAACGCACTTCTTTGTAACGCTATCATAAACACCGTCTGCACATTGTTCGCAAGTGTAGCTTGTTTGGTTACAAACAGGTTTACTACTTGGACAGTTGTCATTTGTTACACATTCAGTACAAGTCTTAGTAGTAGTGTTATAAACAGAACCACTAGGGCAAGCTTCACAAGTTTTAGTCGATTGATTACATACAGGTTCA
>CAKMMH010000151.1 GCA_927798255.1 uncultured bacterium
CCACTAGCATTATCATAATTGCAATAACCCACGCAAAAATTGGTCTATCAATAAAAAACCTAGCCATTGTTTTTTACTCCATTTTTTAAATTACTTTTGATCATGTTTTTTGAAATTTTTATTTTTTCAGATCAATTATTTTTTACTTTTACAATCATTCCCGCATGAACTTTTTGATAACCGTTTAAAAGTAAACGCTCACTATCTTCTAGCCCTCAGCTTACAAGCCAATTATTTTTGTAATCTCTATCTATTTCTATATTACGTCTTACGACATAATATTCTTCATCTTTAAGCTTGTAATCTTCATTACCATCTTGCTTATCATCTAAATCTTTAGGTGTTTCTTTTGTTAAAATATAAACATAAGGTTCACTTTTTGTAGTTTTAAGTGTTGCAGATTGTGGAACAAGGATTGAGTTTTCTCTTACTCCTTCTTCAACAATCGCCGTAACATACATCCCAGGAAGTAACATATTTTGAGGATTTTCAAAAAGTATTCTAAGTGTTACAGCGCTTGTGCTTTCAGAAACTGTTATATCAGAAAAAAGTAATTTTCCAATTATAAAATCTGGTTTTTCACCTGTAATTGTGTAATCAATATTTGTAGTATAAAAAGAACCATCTTCTAATTTTAGTTTCACATTAGCAGACTTTTCTCCTCTTAAATACAAACTTCCATTAAAAAGCTCTCTTTGAAGTTTTATTAGCTCTGTGGTTGATTGAGTAACATCGACATATACAGGGGTTAATTGTTGAACGGTTGATAAATAATTTGGTTGATTTGCTGTAACAAGAGCTCCAACTGTAACAAACGAACGGCCAATTCTTCCACTAATTGGAGAGCGAACCTCAGTGTAATCAAGATTAATTTTAGCATTTTCAAGCATTTCTCTTGCACTATCTACATCTGCTTTTGCCTGTTTATATCTTGCCATCACATCATCATAATCTTGTTTGCTTATAGCATGAGTTTTTATAAGTCTTTCATAACGCTCTGCAAGAAGCTCAGTTGAACCTAAAATTGCCTCTTTTCCTTCAAGATTTGCTTTTGCACTATTGTATGCTGTTTGAAAAAGTGCTGGGTCGATTCGATATAAAACATCTCCTTCTTTTACGTCACTTCCTTCTTCAAAAAGTCTTTCTTTTATTATACCACTTACTTGTGGACGAACTTGTGAAACATTAAATGCGGAAACTCGCCCAGGAAGTTCTTTAGTAAGTCTTAAATCTTGTGCTTGTAAAATCGCATAGTCAACTTCTAATCTTGTTTCTTTAGGATTATCCTCATTATTACATGAAATAATAAAAGCGCTTACGATAAATATACACATGCTTTTTAATACGATATTAAGTGATTTTGATATATTTTTATACTTAGTCATCTTTAAAATTTCCATTTTTTATTTAAAAATTGATACTAAAAATGTATAAGCTCCCTATGTTTAAATTAAATGCTTAATTTAAAAAATTTTTAAACTAGGATTTTTATTTTAATAATATTTTTTAGGGTTTTTTATAAAGCTATTTATAAAAACAACATTATGTAAAGAATATTTAAGACAATTAAAAAAGCATTAAGCTTTAAGACTTTTTTCTTTTAAGTTTTTCTATCAAACTAAACGGTAATTAGTCTAATAAATAATCTTTGATTACAATCTACATGTTAGTTTTTAAAATTTAATCTTGTTTTTAAATTATCACTTAAATTAAAAAAATCAATTTATAAATATTAAAATAATTTAAAAACATTATGATAACCATTTGAAATTATTGATAATTATTTATTCTGAATGATTCTTCTTAAACCACTTCTTAAAGAAACCTTTTTTAAGTTGACTTATTTGATCAACAAATAAAATACCGTTTAAATGGTCAATTTCATGTTGAAGACAAATTGCTAAAAGTCCTGTGGCGTTTATTACTTGCTCTTTTCCTTCTAAATCTTGAAATTTTACTGTTATATCCTTTTTTCTTTTTACAACTTCATGATACCCGGGAACGCTAAGGCATCCTTCTTCAAATGTCGTACTTCCGCAAGCCTCAATAATTTGAGGATTTATAAAAATTAATGGTACCTTTTTGTCATCTTCTTGAAGATCGATTACGACTATCCTTTTTAAAATTCCAACTTGAGGAGCTGCTAACCCTATTCCACTATTTTCATACATGGTTTTAAACATATCGTCAGTTAAACTTTTTAACTCTTTCGAAAAATCAGTAACTTCCTTAGAAATTTCTTTTAATAATGGGTCTGGATATGTAAATAATTTTAAAACTTTTGCCATAAAAATTTCATTCCGTATAAAACATAAAGTTGTCTTTTTATTTTAATTATATATATGTTACATTATAGTATAAGTTAAGGATTTTATAAATATGGCAGTACATTTAGATAGTAAGCAAGCAATTTTGCTAAGATTATTAACAGATGTGTTTGGAAAGGATAATATAGTTTTTGATATTAGCTTATGGCTCCTTTTGCAAGACTTTGAAAATATCGCATCAGATAATAAAGATTTCAAAAAATTAAAGTGTCTTTTTACAATTTTAGATAAGAACTCCACACCTAAAATGGTTGTAAATTTTGACCCTTTATATGATAAAGAGAAATATATAGATATTAAAGAGCTTGAAAAACATCAAATTTTAGAAAATACTCTAAAAGAAGTAAATATTACTTATCTAGTGATAAACAAAGATGATTTCGAAGGGTTAACGCACCCTAAACACCCTGTAAATATTGTAGATTTATTTAATTTTAAGCTAGGACTAGATGAAGAATAAGTTAAATTTTTATATTATTTTTTATATTATCATCGTAACTTCCTTTTTTATTTGGAAACAGCTAAGTCCTCTTGATGATTCTCTCACAATTTCAATAGCACAATATATAGTTGCCTTTTTGTTACTAGTATTTTTTAGAAGATGTAGCCTTGTAAAAGATAAAATATTCCCTCAAATCATTTTATCATTTATTCAAATTATGCTTGTAGTATTTTTTGCTACCGAATTTTACTTTACTAATTTTAAAAATACCCCTATTGTCCAAATAAGATTTCAAGATGACCCATATGAAATTAACTCAAGAGTTATCAGAGATGGTATAAATAGAAGAGTAACTAACAATACATTAAAAGTAAAAAGATATTCTTTTAAAATTGACGAGCAAAATATTCAAAATTTCATAAAAAAATATAAAAAAGAGATTATAATTTCTGGAAATAGAAAATTTGTCCATCTTTATTTTAGAAAGAAAAATAATTTTAGCTTAGGAATCCTTAATGTAAATTATAAAGATTTAGATTTAATAATAATAGAGGACGTTCAAAATTTATTAATTCCATATAAACCTAAAATTGCTACCGTTTCATTTATTACAAACCTATTATACAAACTTAAAGATGATAAAGTTAAGTTAGAACAAACCAAATATCAAGAATTTATTTGGGAAAATACATCACACAAAGCCTACCCTCAATTTTTACTTGGAAATTATTATTTAAAAGATTACGTAAAAAGCGACAATAAAACTTATTTAAATTGTGCAATAAAATATTATTTAGACGCATTATCTTATATTAGGGTAAATGAAAATCCTGAAACTTTCTTTGCAACTGTTAATAATCTAATGGTTTCTTACTATTTAAAATACTTATCCACAACAAAAATTAAGTATAAAAAATACGCAAACTTAATGTTTCAAAAGAATTTCAAAATTAAACAAAAGGTAAAAAGACAAATTCCATTAGATATGAGATTATCGTTTTTGGAAAATAGAATCATAATTAAAAATATCCCGCAAGTGGTCGACTAAAATTTTGAATTAATCCGTGTATCCTTAATTATGATATTTGCTCTAATAAACTAACTAATGCTACATTAGGTAAATTTTTTTCTGCTTTAAGTCCCGTATAAAAAACATTAAGCATAGTGGCAATATGTGCGTCAATTGCTCCAAATTGACTTAATTTCAAAATGATATCTTCTATAGAATCGTTTTTTTCAATTTTTATTAAAATTACGCTAACTGTAACACCACCATCAGAATTTTTAGGTATTATTATGCCCTTTTCTAGCTCATCTTTTGTTAAGTTATCCACCTCTCCTATAAGAGCAACCCCTGCAAAAACTTCAGATACTGATTTTGTAGTTGATGAAAAGTATCCTAAAAAATAAGGAACTAAATCTTTACAAATTTGACCTTTTTCAATATCAGTTTCTTCATGAAACTCTCTAATAGCAGTAACTGTAGCATCCTTATCCTCTAGGTCACAAAGCCCAGCTGGTGACGCCACAAGATTCTCGCCATCTAAAGGAGGTCTATTTTCTTTAGTCGTAACTAAATAAAAATTACCATCTTTATCTTTTAAAAATGGCAAGGTGCTTGTAGCCTGTGGACCATGAAAATCTTTATTATCTAAATGAATATTTGGGCGATGTCCATATAAAATTGTTTCTTTTTCCCCATTTGATTTTGTAACTATAGCCTTTTTAAGTGATAAAAACTTTGTTGATCGAATTTCTTCAATGGATACATCATTATTTTTA
>CAKMMH010000152.1 GCA_927798255.1 uncultured bacterium
TTTAAAATTAATAAAAAATTTCTTATATATATACCTTATAAGAAGAAGTTTTTATGATAATAAAAGTGTGGACAATATTCTTTGTGGCACAGTATTATTAATATAACTAATTTATTTTATTAGAAGTTTAAAAATTTTTAATTTTTAAGCAACTTTTAAATTAAATTTTCGATTAATTTTTTGAAAGGAGATTGAAATCTTAATTTTTTAATATTTAAGGTTTCAAAAAGAGAGTAAATAGTGAACTTTTAAATATATTTAAGAGATAATATGTCTAACGAAACAATGTCTACAAACGACATGTCTACAAATGACTTAGTCGAGAAGTATTTAGATTTTGCGCATACAGTAGTATATCATGTCGCAAAAATTTATAGATTAAATAAGGATAGTATAGAAGATGCTAAGTCTGCTGCTTATGTTGGTTTGATAGAGGCTGCAACAAAATATAAAAGGAGTAAAGACAGTGCACCATTTAAAAATTATGCATTTTTTAGAATTAAAGGTGCGATAATTGATTCTTTTAGAAAAGAAACAGCAGATTCAAATAGATATTCTCAACTTGCAAAAGCTTATCAAGGTGTTGCTGATATAGAAGAAAATATCTTAAGTATTGATGAGCAAGACAAAAAAGATGAAAAAATCGCGAAAGTCTTTGATTTGGTATCAAAAGGCGCTCTTGTATTTAAACTAAGTAAGTGTGAAGTACAAGGAGATCAAATACCTGACGACGTCGCAAAAACACCGGAGAATCAATTATTAAATGAAGAAAGAAAAAATTTAATATTAAAAGCTGTTAAAAAATTACCAGAAAAAGAAAGGCTTGTGATAGAAGAATATTATTTTAACGATAAAACTTTTGCAGAAATTTCAAATATTCACAAACAATATTCAAGGTCATGGCTTACAAGGATTCACATTAAGGCACTAGAAGATTTAAAGGAGATACTAAAAAATGAAGAATAAAGCACAGATTTTAAATTTCTTTAAAAAAAGTTTTCTTGTATTTTTACTTCTTCTTTGTAGTTGCAAAGAAGCACTTCTTCATAATTTAAGTGAAATTCAAGCAAATAGACTTATTGGGATATTAAATAGCGAAGGAATAGAAGCTTCAAAGGAGCTTCAAGCAGATTCTAAATGGACATTAATGGTTAATAAGCAAGACTTAGTTGATGCGATTTCACTTTTAGACTCTAAAAGATTACTAAAAGATAACACTTCTACAATTAAAGAATCTTCATCACTGTTAGGTTCTAATCAAGAAAAAAATTTTTATTATGAGAGAGTGTTATCTTCTGAACTTGAAAAAACGCTTCTTACTCTTAGTGGTGTTTTTGATGCAAGAGTACATTTAAATATAAAAAAATCAGATGCTTTAAGCTTAAAAAATGAGGACGATGTCAAAACTAGTGCTAGCGTTTTAATGGTAGTAAACGAAACAGAAGATTTTGATGAGAATAAAATTAAATCAATTATAAGTGGTGCATCTGGAATTGAGCCAAAAGATGTTTCAATAGTAATTTCTAAGATTAATTTAATTAATAGACATGAAAAAGAGGAAACTCAAGATTTTGCAGACTCTTTTACAAGTAAAACAAATCCTAAAGAAAATTTTGTTAATACAGGTGTCTTAAGTGTTTCTCAAAAAGAAAATATTTTTAAAAAAATAGTAAATTTTTTAATTTCAAATGCGATTTATGTTTATGTAGTAATAGGCATAGTGATAGCATGTTTTGCTTTAAAATTACTTAAAAAATATAAGAATAATAAAAAATTAGATTTAATAAAAACTGTTTCTATTATTAGTAAATAATATTTTAAAAAGAAGAATACATGAATGATATCTGGTATTTTAAACAAGCAAAGTTAATTTTTGCACTTCAAATTGAAGATTTTGAGGTGATGTATGATGAATCATCACTAATAAATATAAAAAAAATACTATCAGAAATTAACGAGCTTCCTGACTTTTTAAAAAGGGAAATAGTAATAGATACTTTGTATTAAAGATTGATTAATAATCCCATTGGGATTGAATATAAGGAACGAAGTGACTAGATCAAAGAGGCAATGTCACTTGCTTTTTAAAACCCGAAAGGGGGCCTTAAGCAAAAGCTTTAGCTTTTGCGACATGGGGGCGTATAGACAAACAATATTGCGTAAGCAATATTGTGCAGGCTATGCGGTTGTGCGTGAATCACCACCACGTCACAACCACGTCACACCCCGCAAGGGGTGGCCTAATCAAAAAAGTAAGTATATTGGCTAGTTGATGTAAAGTGAATTAATTAACGTTTCCTTTATTAGAATGATTGTAAGATATTATGAAAGCTAAATTTGATTTTGGACATTTAAAATTAGAAGAAAGAGATGTGCTAAAGAATTTTTTAGCTCTATTATTTTCTAAAGAAGTATCTTTTTTAAATGAAAGTAGCGATTTTAGTAAAGAAAAAGAAAGAGTTGTATTTAAGATTAATGATTGTTATTTTTCTTTAGCGTTTGATGAAAAAATAAACATTCAAGATGAAATCAATATTTTTAACATTCTTAGAGTATCAAACAAAAATAATATTCCGATTAAGAAAGTCCCTAATTTTATAAATGCATATCCTGATTTTGAAGAAAAATTTCTTATTGGTAATAGAGCAGTATATTTTAGCACTATAAATAACATCCAAGAAATTGGTAATTATTTTAAAGATGCACCTAAAAATGACTTTTCTAGTTTAAAATCTTTTGATGTAGTTTTAGAACCAACACTTAAAGTTAAGAGTTATAAAAAACTTAATGATATGACTTATAATTTAACTTTATGTGACCAAATTATACTTAAATCAGAAGCACTAGGAAATTTATCATTTAATTCGTCATTTTTATTAAATGAGGACAATTTTGAGCTAACAATTTTAAATATTAATGGAGTAGATAAAGGGGAGAATAAAATGGAATGCAAAAACATTAATAATAACGATGAGTTAGAGGTAAAAGGGGAGATTTTAATTGGCTCAATTGATATCGATATTAAGCAGCTTCTTTCTTTAAAAGAGGGAGATAAGATTGTACTAGATAGAGATGATGATATAAAAGCAGTCTTAAAAATAGGTTCAAAAGAGATTTTAACAGGAAAATTAGAATTTGATGAAAAAAATGTAAATTTTATTGTCGAAGGTAGCAACTTTTAAAAATTTCCATCGAATAATTTATTAGATGGCATTAAAGGATAAATGCTATTTAATTAAATTTTTTGATGGAGAAAAGTAATGGCTTCAATAGATAAAATAATCACAGCACAAGCAGAAAATTTTAACTATGATAATTTTGATGCATCAGGATTAACAAGATATGCACCAGTTCCTGAAACTGAAAGTAGCTCTGGATTTGATAGTGTTATGAATACAGTAGGCGATACTCTTTCAACTGTTGGAAATGTCGCAGGTTCTGTTTTTGGAATTCAATCAGAGTTTCAAGATATGATTGGACTTCAAATATATTGGCAGCAACAAATGCAAAAGGTAACTTTAACTTCAAATATTATTAAATCAGAACATGAAACAAAAATGTCTGCAATAAGAAATGTTCGTACTGCATAATTTAAGAATTTTGCATATTTTTTTAATTTTATTAGAACAAAAAAATTTAAAATAAATTATGAAGAATTTAATATTACCTTTAAGCGTACTTGCAATGTTTGCAAGTATGCTTTTACCGCTACCATCAGGCCTATTAGATATATTATTAGTTGCAAATTTAATTTTATCACTTTTGCTTTTAATAAGTGCTTTGTATATTACTAAGCCATTAAAATTAAGTGCGCTTCCTACACTTTTACTTCTTGCAACACTTTTTAGACTTTCACTAAATGTTTCTACTACAAGAATGATTCTTGGCTCTAGTGGAATTAGTAAAACAATAGAAGCTTTTGGTAAAGTTGTTATTCAAGGAAATCTTGTAGTTGGAGTTGTGGTATTTTTAGTTATCACACTTGTTCAGTTTATAGTAATTGCAAAAGGTTCAGAAAGGGTTGCTGAAGTGTCTGCAAGATTTACACTAGACGCGATGCCAGGAAAACAAATGTCAATTGATGCTGATGTAAGAGCTGGGCTTATTGATTTTAAAACTGCAAAAGAAAAGAGAGAAGAACTTCAAACAGAATCAAGATTTTATGGAGCACTTGATGGTGCGATGAAATTTGTAAAAGGGGACGCAATAGCAGGGCTTGTGATTACCACGATTAATATTATTGGTGGTTTTGCAGTTGGAATATTTATAAATAATATGGATATTCAAGCAGCACTTCAAAAATATACGCTTCTTACAATTGGTGATGGACTTTTAGCACAAATCCCAGCGTTTTTAAATTCTCTTTCAGCTGGTATGATTATAACAAGAGTAGGCGATGGTAAATCTTCTCTTGCGAGTCAAATACCTGAGCAACTCGGACAATTA
>CAKMMH010000153.1 GCA_927798255.1 uncultured bacterium
CACATTTACAACAATTATTAAAACTAAATCCAAAAATTGAAATACAAAGTAAGAAAGAAAAATTAGAAAATATAAAAGTTAATTTTAATAAAGCGTTAAAAGGATTAATTGATAACAAAAAACAAAGATTAATAAAACAAAAAAGTATGTTTATGCTTTTAGACTACAAGAAAACTTTAAAAAGAGGTTATTCAATTGTAAAACATGATGGAAAAATTTTAACAACTAGCAAAAGTTTAAAAAATGGTGATTTATTAAACATCGATTTTTATGATGGAAAGATTGATACAAGGGTTGTTAAGGAAGAGTCGATTAATTCGAAAAATTAATGAACCCCGTAGGTGTTCACTAAAATTTTTACATTAATTAATTTTAATAATAGGATACATAATATGAAAATTAAAATTAAAGATTTATTAGCAGATAATTTTGATGAAAAATTATTAGATGATATTAAATTTGAAGAAGGAACAGAAATCCTTGAAGCGCTTATTAATCAAATAGAAGATGGAAGTTTATCTTTAGATACATCAATTGTTGCTTATGAAAGAGGAAATAAAATTTTAAGCATGCTTAGCTCGATGCTTGATGGTGCTGAGAAGAAACTTGAGGTTATTAGCAACAAATAAAAAGTGAATAATAGTAGGTGGGGATAATCATGTTATACTTTCTATATTGTCATGGTATAATAAAAGTTATATTACACAATACGTATTAGGATAGATGGTGCGAACCCAATAAAAACTTTTAGAGAATATAGGGGATTAACTCAGGCAAAATTAGCAAAGTTAACGAATTTAAGTGTTGTTATGATAAAAAAATTAGAGTCAGGAGAAACTAAAGAAAGCTTGAAAAGTTTAAAAGCTATAGCGAAAGCTTTAAATTTAAATATTGAAGATATATTAGAAGATTAAAATAATTTTTCTAATTCTCCACTATCTTAAAAAAACTCCTGTTTTTAGAAATATCTTTTACATTTTTAAAAGTGTCGTGTACTTGTGGATTGCTATTTTTATTTTTTATAAAGTATTCTTTATAGCAATTTGAATTTTCATTTTTTTGACTGTCTTGTAAATCGCATTTATCAAATGTAAGTTTATTAATATATACTTCTTCTACATTTTCTGGCTTTTGAAAACTTTCATTTACCACATATTGTAAAATACAATTTGTATAATCTTTCCATATAGGAAGCGAACTTGTCGCGCCTGTAAATGGCATCTTTTTATTATCATCTAATCCAACCCACACGCCAGTTACTAAATTTTTGTTAAAACCTATAAACCAATTATCTTTTTGACTATTTGATGTTCCTGTTTTTCCTGCAAAATAAAGGTTGTCTCCAAACTCGCTTGCACTTCTTGCAGTGCCATTTCTAAATACTCCATTTAGTATTGTATTTAAAATAAATGTAGCTTCTTTGCTAGCAACATTTTTTTCATCAATGTTAGAGCGATATAAAATTTCATTATTATTATCATAAATCTCACTATAAAATCTTGGTGCGATAAAATGTCCTTCGTTTGAAAATGTACTATAGGCAGATACTATTTCTAAGAGTGATAAATCAATCGCACCTAAACTTATCGCAAGAGTTTTATCATTTAAATTTGAAATTTTTACTTTATTTAAAAGTTTTATAATAGTTTTTAAACCAATTTTTTGAGCTAAATTTACAGTAGGAACATTAAGTGATTTTTCAAGTGCTTCTCTTAGTGTTACATAACCTCTAAACTTTTTATCAAAATTTTGAGGACGCCACTTTCTTTTATTTGCATCAAGTAAAACTATCGGCTCATCTTTTAAAGTGGAAATAGGAGTTGCTTGCTTATATGTATTTAATTTAGGGTCAAGTGCTGCTAAATAAATAAAAGGTTTTATAAGAGAACCAATTTGTCTTTTTGAAAGACGCACTCTGTCAAATTGAGATAGTTTGTAATCTTTTCCTCCAATATAAGACAATATAAGTCCGGTTTGACTATCAAGTGTAACAAGTGATGCTTCGATATCTTCTAAATATGGAAATGATGTTTTTATTTTATTTAAATTTTTATTTACTGAATTATTTGCACAAATTTGAAATAGTGGATTTAAGCTAGTTTTTATTGATGAAATTTTATAAGAATGTTTACTTGGAATGTTTGCTAAAAGTGCATCATAAAAATAATTATCAATTGTTTCGTTTTCTCTTTTAACATTTAATTTAATGTCTTTTAATGATTCTTCTAAAAATGTTTGCTTGCTTATAATTTTTTCATCATATAACTTCTTTAAAACTACATTTTTTCTAAATAAAGCTTTTTTATAATTTAAAATAGGTGAATAAGTACTTGGAGCTTTTATCATACCAACAAGAGTAGAAATTTCTGATATATTTAAATTATTTACATCTTTATTAAAATAAAATTTTGAAGCTTCTTGAAATCCTTTAATTGCAGTATTTTTATCTTGTCCAAGATAAACTAAGTTTAAATATTTTTCTAAAATTTCATCTTTTGAATAAAGAAATTCTATATAAATACTTAAGAAAGCTTCTTTAAGTTTTCTTTTCAATTTTTTTTCATTTGTTAAAAATAAATTTTTTACAAGTTGCTGAGTGATAGTGCTAGCTCCTTGTTTTGTTTTCCAATTTATTACATTTATATAAATAGCTCTAAATATTCCTTTTAAGTCGATTCCGATATGATTATAAAAACGTTTATCTTCAATTGTGATAAGAGCGTTTATTAAATTTTTATTAAAATTTTTTAAAGTTAAATACTCACTTCTATCTTTTGAGTTTTTATTTGAATTTATGGGAAGAGCATCTAAAATGAATTCTTTACAATCTTTGTTAATAGTACAAGTTAATCTGTTTTCTTTGTAATTTAGTGTGTAGAGCTCCTTGCTAATTTCATTATTATTATTGCTTATATTTCTTCTAAAAAGATAAATAATATCTTCATCTTTTGTTACTTTTTCAAAATACTCTCCCTCGTTTTGAGGAATCTCGTTAACTAAAATATAGTTTAATTCTTTTAAGAAATCTTTTAATATTTCTTTATTTAACAAGGCGTTGGCTTTAATTTTTATATTATCAGTAAGAATTTTTGCATTTTGCCCATGTTGATTATCAAAAACTTCCCTTATATATGAATTTAGTGAATAAAAAAAACAGGTTACACAAAGAGTAATAATCAAAATTATTATTGAAATTATTGATGTTTTATTAAAATAAGTGATATTATCTTTAAGTAAGTTTTTTTTAGATACTTTACTAGGTGATGTATGCAATTTTGCATTTTTTTTAGATGCACCTTTTTCTAGTGTACTCTTTTTAGATGTATTTTTTTTAGAAACATTTTTTCTAGAAGCTTTTTGAGGCGATGTTTTCTTTGTCTTAATTTTTTCTTGCATACACTCACTTATAATATCAGATTTTTATATTTATTACATAAGGAAAATTTTTATGTCAGGACATTCAAAGTGGTCAACAATTAAAAGAAAAAAAGCAGTAGTAGATGCTAAAAGAGGTAAAATTTTAACAAAAATGCTTCGTGAAATCACAATAGCAGTAAAAAGTGGCGGGCCTAGCCCAGATGGAAACGCTCGTTTAAAAGTTGCTATTCAAAATGCTAAAATGAATAGTGTTCCATCAGATAAAATTGATTCTGCAATTAAAAAAGCATCAGGAGCTACTGATACTGATAATTACGAAGAAATTACTTATGAAGGATATGCACCAAATGGTGTTGCTTGTTTAATTCAAGCACTTACTGATAACAAAAATAGAACAGTGGCAGATGTAAGACATGCCCTTACAAAGCATGGTGGATCTCTTGGAAGCACAGGTTCTGTGTCTTATCTTTTTGAAGAAAAAGGAATTGTTAGACTTCCAAAAGAAGAAGCTACAGAAGATGAGCTTTATGATATTGTATTAGAAGCTGGGGCTGATGATGTTTCTGATGAAGATGAAGTTTGGGAAATTTACACAAGTCCAAGCAATTTTATGGGAGTTTTACAAGCATTAAATGACAAAGGAAAGAATGCTGGTGGTGAAATTCAAAAAGTTCCTGTTACTACAATTAAAGTTGAAGGCGATAGAGCAGTTTCAGTTATGAAATGTCTTGATGCACTAGAAGATTTAGATGATGTTCAAGAGGTAATTTCAAATTTTGATACTGATGATGATATTGAATAATGAATCTTTGTTGTTACTTTAGGTAATGACATTTTAAATTTATGCATGTGATGTGCATTTAAGAAATAGCTAAGCGTAGAGTTGTTATTTCTTATCTTAATTTTTAAATATCCCACAAGGGGTATAATAAAGCACGCTAGGTGTGCGGCGCTAGGATGGGGAAAGCGAAACAATATTGCGATTAGCAATACTGTGAGTCTACCCCATTATACTAGGGATCCTCCACCACACCGAACCCCGTTAGGGGGCATT
>CAKMMH010000154.1 GCA_927798255.1 uncultured bacterium
CTTTATATGTGATATATATTTGATTAAGAACATTCCACCTATTATCTTCTGAAAAATCTTCAAGAATACTAGCTTTTGTTGGTATTTCATCAAAAAGCAAATTTACACTAGAAATATCTTTATAAAGAGAATAAATTTTATCTGCAAGTAATATTAAAGAACTTTCATCATTTTGGAAATTTGTATTAGTTAAAATTGAATTACTTACTATGGTAGCATTAATTTTTATAGCTTTTGCAAATACAAGAGTTGATTCAAGATCTGAGACTATTTTTCTATCATTATCAAATTCTTCATTATTACAAAAATTTACAACATGGCTAAAAAAATCATAGGGGGTGTATATTTTAGGAGGAATTAAACTGTAACCTTGTTTTTCACTATCTAGAAGTAAAATTTCAAGTAGCCTTTTAAATATTTTTGCCCCAGATACCACAAGTGAAACATTTTTTAGGTCCAAAAAATTATTTTTTTTATAATTTTTAATTAGATAATTTGTGACTAAATTTAAAAAATGGCTATTCCAGCCTAAAAAAACTCTTTCCATATAAGATTTCTAATTCTATTTTTCGTTTAAAATTAGTTATTTAACATAAAAATAACATCATCATCAAAAGAAGATAATTTAACTTTATTTTCCTTAATTAATTCATTTAAAGCCTTTGAAATATCTTCTTTTGAAGCTTTGACCATAGGTCTTTCATCTGCTTCGTGCATATTAAAGAAATTTCTAAAATATAAACCATCTTCAGCTTCTTGATGCTTTAAAGCTTGTATTAATGTTTGTTTAATTTCAGTAATGTTTTTAGACATACATGCCTCCTTCTTTATTGTCTTCATATGTTTAGAGTAACATACAAAAATGATTTTAAAAATCAAAAAAATACCATTAAATATTTAAGAAAACGCTGATTAATTCAAAATTTTAGTGAACCCCTGATGGGGTTCTATGGTCTTGGGATATTTTTTCTATAACCGCATGAACTTAAATATTTTAAATTATAACAAGAAGCTTTATCCCCTTAATATTACAAGAAAATTTTTATATATTTTAAACAACTTTCTAAACAAAATTTCGATATCTTTATTAGAAGATAAAATTATAACAAAAAGATTAATTAGAAATATTATGGAATTACATTTAAAACTTAAAAATATTGATAATGAAAAAATCAATCAGGTTATTTTTGAAGATAATCTTTTGCTTGCATTAAAGTTAAAAGACTTAGTTTTTAAAAAAAGAAGAAAATTTTCCCATTCATTAAAAAAAATCAAAAATCTATATGTTGAAAAAAACAAAAAGCTAGCTTTTGTTGAAGCCAAAAAAGAATATTTTGAAGAATTTTTTAAAGCGAATGATTTTTATAAAGAAAGTGTATTAAACGCAAATAAAGATTGCCTTAATGTCGCATTAAAAGTAGCAAATGAAATACTACAAAAAGAAGTGACAGATGATTGTAATATATTAATAAATAAAATAAAAAATGAGCTAAAAAAATTGTGTAAAAACTCTAGCATGAAAATCATGTGTAATAATGAAGTTTCTCAGGCTATAAAAAGTGAAATTACAAATATTGAGACTATTGTAGATGATGCACTTTCAAATAAAATTGCATATATACTTTCATCATCTGGTAGTATTCAAATTGATATTGATAATGAATTTAATTTTTTAAGAAATAAACTTTTAGAGAATTTAGAAAAAATATGTTAATCAATGATTTAAATATTTCAAATAAAGGATATTTACCTCCAATTATAGGAAGGATCAAATCAATTCAAGGAAATATTATTTCCGCTTATTTACCCTCATCATGTATTGGCGACTTATGCTATATCGAAAATTTAAATAAAGAGAACATAATGGCAGAAATTGTTTCATTTGATGAAGAATTGGTAAAATTATCAGTATTTGAAAATATAAATAATATTTTTCCAAATGCAATTATAAAGAATACAAGAAGAAAGTTACAAATTCCATTTAGCACAGAAGATGGAAATTTAATAATTGACGCAATTGGAAATAATTTAAGGAGTGAAACAAAGAAAAATATTTTTATAGAACTAGATAACACTCCACCACCACCTTTAAATAGAAAAGTTATAACAGAAATAATGGAAACGGGAGTAAGCGCGATAGATGGAGTATGCTCAATTGGAAGGGGACAACGTGTTGGATTATTCGCGCCACCAGGAGTTGGGAAATCAACACTTCTTGGAATGATTTGTAAGAATTCAAAAGCTGATATTAATATAGTAGCTCTTGTTGGAGAAAGAGGACGTGAGGTAAATGATTTTTTACAAAATACTTTAGGAAGTGAAGGATTAAAAAATACAATACTTGTTGTTAGTACAAGTGATGAAAACTCAATGCTTAGGGCAACTGCTCCTGTAACAGCGACTGCAATTGCCGAGTATTTTAGAAGTAAAGGAAAGGATGTCCTATTAATGATTGATTCATTAACTAGATATGCAAGAGCTAAAAGAGAAATTGGATTATCTGCAGGTGAGATGCCTATAAGACAAGGTTACCCACCTTCTCTTTATACTGATTTAGCAAAGCTTGTAGAGAGAGCTGGCACATCAGATAAAGGATCTATTACAGCTATATATACCGTACTTGAAAATGATGAAAAAGATATAGACCCTCTTTCAGAGGAAGTAAAAAGTTTGCTTGATGGGCATATAGTATTAAAAAAGAGTATTGCAGATAATGGGATTAGACCTAGTATTTCTTTATTAGATTCGACATCTAGGTTAATTGATAAAATTCACACAAAGGAATATTTAAAAACAATTTCTACAATTAGAAAAATTTTAACTATATTAAATAAAGAAAAAGAGTTATTACTTTTAGGAGCAAGTCCATCAAAAGAGCTCCAAGTTGCATTAAAATTAGAAAATCGTTTAAATTCACTCTTAAATCAAGGTGTAAATGAAAAAAGAGATTTTAATGCAACATTAAATGAATTTTCAAATATTTCAGTAGAGTTTAATAAATTGTTAAGTGGAAATTAGAAACCCGCGCGGTTCGAGCTTTAGAAAATATGAAACAGACTTCAGGAATTGGGGTTCAGGATCAGCTGATTAATATAAATTAGCAAGGCTTGGGTAAAGACAAGGCATCTTTGAGGGGAACGAGTGAAAGTGTACTACATCGTACAGTGAACGAAGTTCCCCTCAAAGCAACGCGGTATTTATCGATGCATCGCCAATTTATGCACGAGAAACATATTCGCCCGTATCAGTATTTACTATAATCTTCTCCCCTTCCTTAATAAAAGGTGGAATATTAATAGTTAAGCCAGTTTCAGTTTTACCAGGCTTATATGAATTAGTGGCAGTAGCACTTTTAATCTCTGGTTGAGTTTCAACTATAGTTAAAATTACACTTGATGGAACTTTAATACCGATTGGTTCCTCTTGATATGTTGTTATATCTACTTCCATTTCATCTTGTAAATAATAAACTGCATCACCTAAAACACTTTCACTTAAATGAATTTGCTCGTAGTTATCTTTATTCATAAAGCAGTAACCATCTTGGTCTTGGTATAAATAAGTTGCTTTATATGAAAATACATTTGCTTCTTCAACATCTTCACTTGATGCAAAACTTACCTCTGTTTGATTTCCAGCTAAAATGTTTCTTAATTTTGCCTTTACAAGGGCACGTCCCTTACCAGGTGTAACATGTGTAAATTCCATTACTCTAAAAGGATTTCCTTGATAAATTATAACAGTACCTTTTCTAATTGCTGTTGCTTTCATTATATTTACTCCATTATTTAATAAAAATGTCTATAAAAAGATAATATAAAGAAAGTATAATAGAATTTTCTTTTAAATCAAATAGCTAGAAAGAAAAAATGGTATGAATTTACAATAACAAACGATTTATTTTGAAAAATCTAGAATTGAATGTACATTTTTTACAAAAATTCTTAATAACAATAACCTGAAAAAATAAAAAAGGGCGATATTTAACTCGATACCACCCTTCCTAAAATCAAGCTTTAAAAGCTTATTATCTCAAAAATATTATTTTTGAGAAGCTTTCTTAGCTAAAATCTTCTTAGTTGCACAAGAAGAAGCCTTCTTAGCAATTGAAGATCCGTTTTGTAAACCACTGCAAGCTTTCTTAGCGCAAGAAGATTTGCAAGTGCTTGAAGCTTTCTTAGCTACAGTTGTTTTAGCTGTAGTTGTTTTTTTAGCAGCAGGTTTCTTATCTGCTGTTTTTTTAGCTACAGTACTTTTAGCAGTAGTAGTCTTCTTAGCTGCTGTGTTTTTAGCTGTAGTAGTCTTCTTAGCAGTAGTTGTTTTTTTAGCTACAGTCTTTTTAGCTGGAGTAGCTTTTTTAGTTGTAGTAGCTTTT